>NZ_DAISXK010000017.1:0-51669 GCF_036825875.1 Paucihalobacter sp.
AAATTATGGCGTCTCATTACGAAGCACCTATTAGAAGACCACTTGTAACCGGCGAGAAATCGTACCACGACGTTACCGTAGATGTTGCCCGACCTGTTGAAGGAAAGGCCAACAAATTATGGTGGACTGTTTTTGGAATTTCATTAATCGCCTTCCTCTATGGTATTGGATGTATTATTTATACCGTATCAACCGGAATCGGTGTTTGGGGTCTCAACAAAACTGTAAACTGGGCCTGGGATATTACTAACTTCGTTTGGTGGGTAGGAATTGGTCACGCAGGAACGCTTATTTCTGCAGTACTATTATTATTCCGTCAAAAATGGAGAATGGCAATTAACCGTTCGGCTGAGGCAATGACTATTTTCTCAGTATTGCAAGCTGGTTTATTCCCAATTATTCATATGGGTCGTCCTTGGTTGGCGTATTGGGTGTTACCAATACCAAATCAGTTTGGTTCGCTGTGGGTAAACTTTAATTCACCATTGCTCTGGGACGTGTTTGCAATTTCAACTTATCTTTCAGTTTCGTTAGTGTTCTGGTGGACAGGTTTATTACCAGATTTCGCTATGATTCGCGATCGTGCTGTGAAGCCATTTCAAAAGAAAATTTATTCTTTATTAAGTTTTGGTTGGTCTGGTCGCGCTAAAGATTGGCAACGTTTTGAAGAAGTATCATTAGTATTGGCAGGTTTAGCAACGCCATTGGTACTTTCCGTTCACACCATTGTATCGTTTGACTTTGCTACATCGGTTATACCAGGTTGGCACACGACTATTTTCCCACCTTATTTTGTAGCAGGAGCTATTTTCTCTGGATTTGCAATGGTAAATACCTTGCTAATAATTATGAGAAAAGTGTGTAGTTTAGAAGATTATATCACCGTACAGCATATAGAACTGATGAACATTGTAATTATGATTACCGGATCTATTGTGGGGGTTGCCTATATAACAGAGTTGTTTATAGCATGGTATTCAGGTGTTGAATATGAGCAGTACGCTTTCTTAAATAGAGCAACCGGACCATATTGGTGGGCTTATTGGGCGATGATGTCTTGTAATGTGTTCTCACCTCAATTTATGTGGTTTAAAAGGTTAAGAACAAGTATCATGTTTTCATTCTTTATCTCGATTGTTGTGAATATAGGTATGTGGTTTGAGCGTTTCGTAATTATCGTAACCTCACTTCACAGAGATTATTTACCATCATCTTGGACTATGTTTAGCCCAACCTTTGTAGATATCGGAATATTTATTGGTACTATAGGATTCTTCTTCGTTCTATTTTTATTGTACGCAAGGACATTCCCCGTAATAGCACAAGCAGAGGTTAAAACTATTTTGAAAACCTCTGGCGAGAAATACAAGCGTATCCGAGAAAGTGGAGGCAGCTTGGTAGGAACTGGTTCAGACGAAAGGACCTCTGGGAAAAAAGATACTAATTCAAACACTAAAGCGTAATATGGAAGCACCTTCAAAAGTAATTCATGCTCTATATACAGATGACGATGTATTAATGGCTGCCGTTAAAAAAGTTAAGGCCGCCCGCTATCATATAGAAGAAGTTTATACACCGTTTCCTGTTCATGGTCTAGACAAAGCAATGGGGTTGGCACCAACTAGAATTGCCATTACATCGTTTTTGTATGGCTGCGTTGGTTTGGCGGTTTCTGTTATCATGATGAATTATATAATGATTGAAGACTGGCCCCAAGATATTGGTGGTAAGCCAAGTTTTAGTTATATTGAAAATATGCCGGCATTTGTTCCTATTATGTTTGAGTTAACAGTGTTTTTTGCAGCGCATTTAATGGTCATTACCTTTTACTTAAGAAGTAGAATGTGGCCATTTAAAAAGGCTGAAAATCCAGACGTAAGAACTACGGATGATCATTTCCTTATGGAAATTGCAATTAAAAATAACGAAATTGAATTAACGTCACTTCTCGAGGAAACTGGAGCGGTCGAAATAAATATAGTTGATAAAGAAGAAGCACATTAATATGAAGGCTACAATAAAATTATCATTAATAGGAATCCTTTTTGCCGGTTTAGTGTCTTGCCAGAAAAACTCAAGGCCCAACTATCAATACATGCCTAACATGTACGAATCGGTAGGTTATGAAACCTATTCTGAATCTGATGCTTTTGCAAATGGGATTGAAGCCCAGCTTCCTGCAAAAGGTTCCATACCACGAGGCTATTCTTTTTATGAAATTGAAGACACCAATGAAGGGTATGAGTTGGCAAAGGCAGAACTGAAAAACCCAACTAAAGAGTTTTCTTACGATAAACCTAGAGCTAAAGAGCTTTACGATGTTTATTGTGGAATTTGTCATGGAGTAAAAGGAAACGGTATTGGGAAATTGGTAGAACGCGAAAAAATATTGGGTGTACCAAGTTACGACGATGTTGGCCGTGCCATAACAGAAGGCAGTGTTTATCACGTAATTTATTATGGGAAAAACACCATGGGTGCCTACAAGAATCAATTAAACGAAGAAGAGCGTTGGCAAGTTACTGCCTATGTCATGGAGCTTAAAGCTGAATTAGAAAAATAAGACGATAAAGATTTTACAGATATGTACACACTTTCGAGCAAACTTAAAATATTTTCTTTAATACTAATAGTAGCTGGTGCTATTATGGTTGGACTAGGATTTCTATCGTCTCATGTGTCTTTAGAGCAAGTAGAAGTAATGTTAGTTGAAGAAGCTAGCCATGGAGGTGATGCTGCGCACGCAGAAGACGGGCACGACTCAGAGCACGCTGAGCATGTAATGCATCAAATTCACAATAGACCTTGGGCAGCATTGTATGTGGCAGCCTTTTTCTTTTTTATGATTGCATTAGGTGTATTGGCTTTTTATGCCATTCAGTACGCCGCACAAGCTGGTTGGTCGCCCGTATTATTTAGGGTTATGGAAGGTATTACCGCCTATGTGTTTCCAGGAGCTGTTATAGTCGTACTAATTGCTGTTGCTTCAGGAACTATTGGTCATTATAATTTGTTTATTTGGATGGATCCAGAAGTGGTGGCACATGATGAAATAATTGCCAACAAATCTGGTTACTTAAATCTTACAGGTTTTATTGTAAGAGCTGTTTTGTTTATATCCGGTTGGGTACTTTACAGGCAATATTCTAGAAAGTTTTCTCTGGCGCAAGACACAGCAAACGATAATTCAAACTTTAAAAAGAATTTCAGAATTTCAGCAGGTTTTTTAGTATTCTATATTGTAACAGAATCTATTATGTCCTGGGATTGGATAATGAGTGTAGATCCGCACTGGTTTAGTACTTTATTTGGATGGTATGTGTTCGCGAGCATGTTTGTTAGCGGCATTACAGTAATTGCACTTATCACCATTTACTTAAAATCAAAAGGTCTGTTAGAGTTTGTAAACGATAGCCACCTGCACGATTTGGCGAAATTTATGTTTGGAATTAGTATCTTCTGGACCTATTTATGGTTCTCGCAATTCATGCTTATTTGGTATTCAAATATTCCTGAGGAAGTAACTTATTATGTGAGTAGAATTAATGACTATAAATTGCCATTCTTCGGTATGGTGGTTATGAACTTTATTTTTCCGTTATTAATTCTTATGAATAGCGATTATAAACGCATTCCTTGGTTTATAGTTATGGCTGGTATTGTTATACTTGGAGGACATTACCTTGATATTTTCAATATGATAATGCCTGCAACCGTTGGAGACAGATGGTATATTGGTATTCCTGAAATTGGGTCTATCTTATTGTTTGCAGGTTTGTTTATACTAATTGTATTTAATGCAATATCAAAAGCGCCATTACTAGCAAAAGGAAATCCATTTATTAAAGAGAGTGAACACTTTCATTATTAATTATTAAATAACGAACGTAGAATAAGATGACGGTTCTTTTAACATTAGGTATTATAGTTTTTGTAGCCATTGCTATTTGGCAAATGGTTAAAATATTCGATTTGGCTCAAGTTGGTTCCAGTGATAATAATCAAGTAGCAACCGATAAAGACAATAAGGTTAACGGCTATTTAATGATTGCCTTCCTTATATTTATTTACGCCATTACTATTTATAGCTTTGCCAAATGGGGTGATTTACCTTTGGTTTCAAACTCGGCTTCGGCACACGGACCAACCATCGATAATTTAATGATCGCCTCTATGATTATTATATTTATTGTACAAACAATCACCCAGTTTTTACTGCATTACTTCGCCTACAAATACAAAGGCGAGAAAGGACGTAAAGCTTTGTTTTATGCCGATAACAATACATTAGAAGCGGTTTGGACTATCATTCCAGTAATTGTGCTTGCAGGTTTAATCATTTCAGGATTGTTTGCATGGACTAATATTATGAACCCAGATTTTGAAGATGAAGATCCATTAGTAGTTGAATTATATGCGCAGCAATTTAACTGGAAAGCTCGTTATGCAGGTTCGGATAATGTTCTTGGTAATGCAAACGTTAGGTTAATAGACAATGATAGAGCCAATATTCTAGGTTTAGATGAATCCGACCCAAATGCGCAAGATGATGTTATCGTAACAGAACTGCACCTTCCTGTAAATAGACCTGTGTTGTTTAAAATGCGTTCTCAAGATGTACTGCATTCAGCCTATATGCCTCATTTTAGAGCACAGATGAACTGTGTGCCAGGCATGGTGACGCAATTTTCATTTACACCAACAATCACTACACAAGAAATGCGTGAAAATCCTGATATGCAAGATAAGGTGGCGAACATTAATAAAATTAGGTTAGAAAATCAAGCCGATGTTTTAGAACGCGGTCAAGATATACGATATGAATTTGATTACTTATTGCTATGTAACAAAATTTGTGGAAAATCACATTACAACATGCAAATGAAAATAATTGTGGAAACCCAAGAAGAGTTTGATGAATGGATGTCGCAACAAACGGTATTCGAAAATTCATTAAATTAGTAAAAAAATTGTTTAAAAAGAAAAGTTAAAAAGAGATTATGTCAGCAACAGCAGAAACACACGTTCACGACGATCACGAACACCACCACAAAGAGACTTTTGTAACGAAGTATATTTTTAGCCAAGATCACAAAATGATTGCTAAACAGTATTTAATTACTGGGTCAATAATGGGAGTTATTGGTATTTTAATGTCTCTCATGTTTAGAATGCAACTGGCTTGGCCAGAAAAACCAAATGTTTTATTTGAAGCCTTACTAGGGAAGTGGGCTCCAGGTGGCGTTATGGATGCCGATATTTATTTGGCTTTGGTTACCATTCATGGTACTATCATGGTATTTTTTGTATTAACAGCAGGCTTAAGTGGAACCTTTAGTAATTTGCTGATTCCACTTCAAATTGGCGCTCGCGATATGGCTTCGGGATTCCTGAATATGGTCTCCTACTGGTTATTTTTTGTTTCCAGTGTCATTATGATTTTATCTTTATTCGTTGAAGCTGGACCCGCCGCCGCAGGATGGACTATTTACCCACCATTAAGTGCGTTGCCAATGGCGCAAGGCGGTTCTGGTGCGGGCATGACTTTATGGCTTGTATCGATGGCGATATTTATAGCATCGTCCTTATTAGGTTCATTAAATTATATCGTAACCGTTATTAATTTACGTACAAAGGGAATGTCAATGACAAGATTACCTTTAACAATTTGGGCATTTTTTGTAACAGCTATTATCGGAGTAATTTCATTTCCAGTTTTATTGTCAGCGGCTTTATTGCTTATAATGGATAGAAGTTTTGGAACGTCTTTTTTCTTGTCAGACATATTTATTCAAGGTGAAGTATTACATTATCAAGGTGGATCGCCAGTGTTATTTGAGCATTTATTTTGGTTTTTAGGTCACCCTGAAGTGTATATCGTTTTATTACCTGCACTTGGTATTACTTCCGAAATTATTGCAACCAATTCACGTAAACCGATTTTTGGATACCGCGCCATGGTGGCATCTATTTTAGCGATTGCCTTCTTATCAACCATAGTTTGGGGTCACCACATGTTTATTTCGGGGATGAATCCATTCTTAGGATCGGTATTTACTTTTACCACATTACTTATTGCTATTCCATCGGCAGTAAAAGCATTTAATTATATCACGACACTTTGGAAAGGTAATCTTCAGTTGAATCCTGCCATGTTGTTCTCAATTGGTTTGGTATCAACTTTTATAACCGGTGGTTTAACAGGAATTATTTTAGGTGATAGTGCTTTAGATATTAATGTTCACGATACGTATTTCGTAGTGGCTCACTTCCACTTAGTTATGGGTATTTCAGCACTTTACGGAATGTTTGCTGGTATTTATCATTGGTTCCCGAAAATGTTTGGTAGGATGCTAAATAAAAACCTTGGTTATGTACACTTCTGGGTAACAGCAGTGTCGGCATATGGCGTATTCTTCCCAATGCACTTTATTGGTATGGCAGGTCTTCCAAGACGTTATTATACTAACACGGCATTTCCATTATTTGACGATTTAGCCAATGTAAATGTGGTGATCACCGTTTTTGCTTTAATAGGTGGCGTGTTCCAATTGGTGTTTATGTATAATTTCATTCACAGTATTTTCTATGGCAAAAAAGCTACGCAAAACCCATGGAGATCTAACACCCTTGAATGGACAACTCCTGTAAAACACCTACACGGTAATTGGCCAGGCGCTTTACCAGAAGTTCACCGTTGGTCTTACGATTATAGTAAACCAGGACATGACGATGATTTTGTGCCGCAGAATGTACCGCTTAAAGAAGGTGAAGAAGAACTTCAGCATTAGAAATAATAATAATTTTAAAAAAACCTTTCTGTTTACAGAGAGGTTTTTTGTTTAATAGCATTTTTTTAAAAATCATAAATATTTATTAAACAGTTGTTTTGAGTGTAAATTGGCATGCTGATTGGTCATATTTTTTAAACATAAAAATATATGATTATGCAATTAAAAAAGACTTTAGTTTTTATTAGCGCAGCCTTTATGCTATCTAGCTGCGCAATTATTAGACCCGGTGAGGTAGGCGTAAAACAAACTTTAGGCAAGCTAAATGATAAGCCTGTAGAAGAGGGTGTGCGCTTCTTCAACCCTTTTACAACAACTTTTGTAAGAGTACCCATTAGAACCACAAACGTTGAGCAAACTCTATTGTTACCCTCAAAAGAAGGATTAACCATTACTGCTGAGGTTTCTGTTTTATACAATATTGAAAAAGATGAAGCCCCAAATATCATAAAAGATATTGGTAAACATTACGAGCGAAATGTGTTGATCAATACCTTGCGATCTTCAGCGGCGAATATTTCAGCCGAATATTTTGCAAAGGATATGCATAGCACAAGGAGGAATGAAATTGAACGCGCTATTCAGGATAAAATGAATCTCGTACTTGGTGAAAAAGGTTTTGACATACAGGCAGTGCTATTAAAAAGCATAAATCTGCCAGACAGGTTATCCTCAGCCATTGAAGATAAGCTGCGTGCAGAACAGCAGTTTCAAGAAATGGAGTTTGTGGTACAGCGCGAATTAAAAGAGGCAGATCGAAAACGCGCCGAAGCAGAAGGAATTAGAGACGCACAGGCAATTATTAATCAAGGACTTACCCCTTTATTAATTCAATATCAAAGTATTGAAGCTTTCCGAGAATTAAGCAGGTCTAACAATGCTAAAATCATCATCACCGATGGAAAGGCACCCATAATGGTTAGCCAATAACGCTGTAAACCTTGTAATAAGAAATCCAAAAAAAAGTTCTTTAATTTAAAGGACTTTTTTGGATTTATAAGAATGCTTATTCCATTCTTAAAAAATACATGAAATTTTCTACGGCTGATGCAAAATTTTAAGAATGTTGAAAAAATGGTATTTTTAATTTTCGGAATTAATATAGTTTTTTAATTTAGACGGTAACCGAGTTTTATCCGCTAACTCAATTATCTTTGTAAGAACTTTATAATTTGAGATTAAATGAACCAAAACCTTGACCCTACAGGAAGTAATTTCTCTCCTGAAGATTTAGATGTAGAAAAAAAGTTGAGACCTCTCACTTTTGACGATTTTGCAGGTCAGGAACAGGTTTTAGAAAATTTGAAAATATTTGTAAAGGCTGCCAATCTTCGCAGCGAAGCTTTAGATCACACTTTATTTCACGGGCCGCCTGGTCTTGGTAAAACTACCTTAGCACACATACTGGCCAATGAACTTAATGTTGGTATCAAAATAACTTCTGGTCCAGTTTTGGACAAACCTGGAGATCTTGCAGGTTTACTCACAAATCTTGAGGAACGGGATGTGCTGTTTATAGATGAAATACACAGACTTAGTCCTGTTATTGAAGAATATTTGTATTCGGCCATGGAAGATTATAAAATAGACATCATGATAGAATCTGGTCCAAATGCTCGTACAGTTCAAATCAATCTCAATCCGTTTACATTAATTGGTGCCACTACACGTTCTGGTTTGTTGACCTCTCCAATGCGAGCAAGATTTGGTATTAGCAGTAGGTTACAGTATTACAATACAGAGTTATTAAGTGATATTATTCAGCGCAGCGCCACTATCTTAAAAGTGCCAATTTCAACACAAGCTGCTATTGAAATAGCCCGAAGAAGCCGAGGCACTCCAAGAATTGCTAATGCATTATTGCGAAGGGTTCGGGATTTTGCCCAAATTAAAGGTAATGGTACTATTGATATTGCCATAGCTCAATTTGCGTTAAAAGCCTTAAATGTAGATGCTTTTGGACTTGATGAAATGGACAATAAAATATTAACCACCATCATAGACAAGTTTAAAGGTGGCCCTGTAGGAATCACTACCCTTGCAACCGCAGTAAGCGAAAATGCCGAAACCATAGAAGAGGTTTATGAACCATTCTTAATTCAACAAGGCTTTATCATGCGTACACCTCGAGGAAGAGAAGTGACAGAATTGGCATACAGACACCTCGGAAAGATAAAAGGCGATATTCAAGGAGGGTTATTTTCTTAAATTCGTAAAGTGAATTTATTAAACGGAACTCCTATTAATGGATAAAAGCATTCAATGGACAATAAAAGTAAAAACAGATTGAGTTCTGTCTCTTTTAGAGAAAGAGTTAGTGAGCGTTCTAAACTCATCAAAGCCGAAGCCAAACGCCTCGGTTTTTTGTCTTGTGGCATTAGTGAAGCTGGTTTTTTAGAAGCTGAAGCACCACGTTTAGAGAAATGGCTTAACAATAATATGCATGGTAGCATGCAATACATGGAAAATCATTTTGATAAACGACTCGATCCAACTAAACTGGTTGATGGCGCAAAAAGTATTGTCTCGTTATTGCTCAATTATTTTCCAGAAGAACAACAAATAAGGGATACTTATAAAATTTCGAAATATGCCTACGGTCAAGATTATCATTTCGTGATTAAAGACAAATTGAAGTCATTGCTTCAATTTATTCAAGGTGAAATTGGCGAAGTACACGGACGTGCCTTTGTTGATTCTGCGCCGGTTTTAGATAAAGCATGGGCTGCCAAATCAGGTTTGGGTTGGATTGGAAAACACAGTAATTTGCTAACCCAACAAGTCGGCTCTTTCTACTTTATTGCAGAACTCATTATCGATTTAGAACTAGAATACGACACCCCAACAACCGACCACTGCGGCACCTGCACCAAATGTATCGATGCCTGCCCAACACAGGCGATTACTGAACCTTATGTGGTTGACGGTAGTAAATGTATTTCATACTTTACTATAGAACTCAAAGAAAATATTCCTAATGAATTTAAAGGTCAGTTTGACGACTGGATATTTGGCTGCGACATTTGCCAAGATGTTTGCCCTTGGAATCGTTTTTCAAAAGTACATAGCGAGCCACTTTTTAATCCGCATCCAGAATTGTTGTCGATGTCACAAAAAGACTGGGAAGACATTACCGAAGAAACCTTTAAAAAGGTGTTTAAGAATTCTGCCGTCAAGCGAACCAAGTTTGAAGGATTGAAACGAAATATTTTGTTTATAGGCGACACTAAATAATATCACGGGTTGAGCTACGCTTAATTAATTTAGTTGGCAACTCAATTTGCTTAAAGATTATTATATTATTTTCTTTTCTCTGCCTAATTTCTTTATATAAAAGTTTAAAGGCATTTTTTCCCATCAAGTATCCTGGTTGGTCTATCGTTGTGAGTGTTGGCGAAATAACTGAGGACATAAACCAATTGCTAAAACCAACCACAGAAATTTCTTCTGGTATTTTTATATTTTGCCTATTAAACTCCGATATAGCGCCAACAGCAACTAGGTCGGTATTTATAAATACGCCGTCCACGTCGGTATGATCATCTAATAGTTTTTTTGCGTTTTGTACGCCTTCCTCAAAACTCATGTTGTTACAAAAATATATTAGCGATGAGTCATATGGAATGTTATGATCGGTTAATGCCTTTTTATAACCTAAAAAGCGATCTATTGAATTTTGTGGTAATAAAGGTCCCCTGAAATGAGCAATTCGTTTACAACCGGTATCAATTAAATGCTTTGTAGCTTCGTAGGCTGCGTTTCTATCGTTAATTATTACCTTTGAGCAGTTTACTAATTTGGCTATTTTGTCAAACATTACAAGCGGAGTTTCTCTCGCCATTACTTCATATAAATGCTGAAAATCCGCTGTTTCATTGGCTAAAGAAATCAAAATACCGTCAATATGTTTATCTAATAAAAGCTCTATTTGTTTTTTTTCTAATTTGTATGACTCATTAGACTGAAGTATTATGACTAAGTAGCCTTTTTTTTCGGCTTGAGCAATAATTCCTTTAATAACACTAGAAAAGAAATGATGGACTACCTCAGGTATTATAATACCTATGGTCTTAGACTCTTTTGTTCTTAGGTTTACTGCAAAGGCATTTGGTTTATAATTTAGAGTAGCAGCGGTTTCTTTAACTAACAATTTCGTCCTTTTACTTACGTCGGGATAATCTTTTAAGGCTTTAGATACTGTAGAAATTGAAATATTTAGCAGTTCAGCAATTTGGCTTAAAGTAGTTGGTTTCATCCGCTATATTTTTATAAAATTATTTTAACAAATTTTAAATTATGAATGCTATTAATTGGTCTGAATTAGTTTAAATGAAAAGTAAATATTTATTAAAAAAATATGGGGTAAATTTTTTTCGAAAACGTTTTCGTTAAATTCGAAAACGTTTTCGTTGCAATATATTCATTTTCGTTCTTAAATAAATATAAATTCGACAACAATTAACCAAACTAAGTATTAATTTAAGAAAATTAAGCATGAATAAAATTAAGCAAAGTTTAGGCATTATACTCATATTAATAGTGTCTACAGCTATGATGGTTGCACAGAATTCAATTTCCGGAACTATCACTGATAAAAATGGGATGCCTCTGGTAGGTGTAAACGTTATTTTAGAAGGTACAACTCAAGGTTCTGTAACAGATTTTGATGGTGCTTTTAGTATAACTAATGTTGAGGATGGCAGTTATAAGTTAATAGCATCATCCTTAGGGTATTCAAAATTAATAAAACAGTTGGTTCTTGAGGGACAGGACATTGTTTTAAACTTAAGTTTATCTGAAGATGCAGAATCTCTCGATCAAATTGTGGTTACTGGGGTTATTAATCCTAAATCAAAATTAGAGTCTAGTGTCTCGATAACAAGTCTTAATCCAACCTTGATAAATCAAACAGCTCCAAGGACAACTGCCGAGATTTTTAGAACAATTCCAGGTATAAGATCAGAATCTTCAGGTGGTGAAGGTAATTCAAACATTGCGGTAAGAGGTGTTCCGGTATCTTCAGGAGGTTCAAAATATGTGCAAATACAGGAAGATGGTTTACCCGTGCTTTTATTTGGTGATATGTCTTTTGCGACTGCTGATATTTTTACAAGATTCGATTCCAATGTTTCTAGAATTGAGGCTATTAGAGGTGGTTCGGCGTCGACAATGTCATCAAATTCACCTGGTGCAATTATAAATTTAATTAGTAAAACTGGTAAATCAGAGGGTGGATCTTTGGGAACTTCCTTTGGTTTAGATTACGACTCGTTCAGAACAGACTTTAACTATGGTGCACCAATAGGCGAAGGTCTATATTTTCACATGGGCGGATTTTACAGAGTTGGAGAAGGGATTAGAGAAACTGGATTTACTGCAAATAACGGAGGACAATTTAAGTTTAATATTACTAAGGAATTTGAAAAGGGATATGTGAGATTATCTGCAAAATATTTAAATGACAGAGCTGTAGCTTATTTGCCAATGCCTATTGCAGTTTCTGGAACCAATAGCAATCCAGAATGGAATGATGCACCTAATTTTGACGCCACTAGAGGAACTATTCATTCTCCTTTTTTAACCCAAAATGTTGGTTTAGGTCCAGATGGTCAATTGAGAAGATCAAACGTTGCAGACGGTATGAACCCCATTTCTACCTCGGTAGGGCTTAAAGCTTATTTTGACTTAGGTCAGGGTTGGAGTGTTAAAAACAGTGGAAGATTTTCATTTAATAAAGGAAACTTTGTTTCTCCTTTCCCTGCCGAAGTTGCAACCGCATCCAATATGTTATCTGGGGATTTTGCAAATGATAATGGATGGAACTCCTTTCAATTTCAAGGCGGAGGAGCTGTTAACAATAATGACCTGATAGCTAGAATACATATGTTTGACGTGGAACTTAACAGTTTCAATAATTTTATGAATGATTTGAGGATAACTAAAAACTTTGACAATCTAAACATAACCGCAGGTTATTTTAAATCTATTCAAGATGTATCTATGTCTTGGCTTTGGAATTCATATCTTCAGGAAGTTAATAGTAGTAATGCCAGATTGATTAACGTGTTTGACAATTCAGATAATGCTTTGAGTGAGAATGGGCTGTATGCTTATGGCGTTCCTTTTTGGGGTAATTGCTGCACTAGAAATTACGATACGCAATACAATGTCTCTGCTTATTATGCTAATTTATCTTTCGAGGCTAATGACAACTTGAATTTTGAAGCTAGTATGAGATATGATAATGGCTTGGTTGATGGCTCATTTGCCGGACCGGTACAAACATCTTTTGATATCAATAATGATGGAAATATCTCTGCTCCAGAGCAAAGCGTATCGGCAATAGATAATGCCAATCCAACGCAAGTTAATTACGATTATGATTACCTCTCTTATTCGCTTGGGGCTAATTATAAAATAAATGATAGTCAGGCAGTATTTGGTCGCTATAGTAGAGGTGCTGCAGCGAAAGCAGACAGAATTCTATTTTCAGGATTGAATTATCTTGATGGCAACCAAATTAATGCCTTAGACTTTATAAATCAGGCAGAAATTGGCTATAAAAGAGGTTTTAATAATGGCGCATTGTATGCAACTTTATTTTATGCAAAAACCATTGAAGAAGGTGGTTTTGAGGTCACTTCAAACTCTATTATTGAAAATGATTACAGATCTTTAGGTGTAGAGTTGGAAGGATTTTATAAATTCAACGATTTTAGCCTTAGAGGAGGTATTACATATACAGATGCTCAAATAGATTCTGGCGATAATAAAGGTAATGCCCCACGAAGACAACCTGATTTAATATATAACTTTTTACCTTCTTACAACTTTGGTTCTGAAAAGCAAAATACTTTAAGGTTAAGTTTTATAGGGCAAAGTAAGGCCTATACTCAGGATAATAATGAGCTGATTATGCCAGGCTTTGTTATAGTAAATGGCTTTGTTAGTTTTGGAATTACAGAAAACTTATTTGCTAACCTTTCGGCAAACAATATTTTTGACACACTTGGTATAACAGAAACCGAAGAAGGAAGTATTGTTGAAAATCAAGTAAATATAGTAAGAGCAAGACCTGTTCCAGGACGATCAGTGTCATTAGGTTTAAACTTTAATTTTTAAGCAATTGATTGATTGGTTTAATGAGTCTATATTTAATTGGTATAGACTCATTTTTTTACATTTACAAAACACACTAATTTAAACAGGTAAGAGTTATGACCTATAAACCAAAATTAGGCTTTTGGCAAATCCTAAACATGAATGTTGGTTTTTTTGGAATTCAGTATAGTTTTGGTTTACAGCAAAGTGCGGTTACCCCTATTTATGATTTTTTAGGAGCTAGCCCGGACCAAATCCCAATTTTACATTTGGCCGGACCGGTTACAGGACTACTTGTACAGCCCATTGTAGGCGCTTTAAGCGATAAAACCTGGCATCCAAAGCTAGGGCGTCGTAAACCCTATTTCTTAATCGGAGCCTTGCTGTGTAGTTTTGCATTATTGGTGTTTCCGTTTAGTAGTTCGTTATGGATGGCAGCAGGATTACTTTGGATTTTAGATGCGGGAAATAACACCGCAATGGAACCATACAGGGCGCTTATTGCTGATAAACTAGATGCAGAGCAGCAACCCCTTGGATTTCAAATGCAAAGCTTTTTTACCGGTTTAGGTCAAGTATTAGCTAATTTATCTATATTTATTTTTCCATTAATTTTTATAGGAACAACGGGTTCATTGCCAACGTGGGTGTATGCATCGTTTTTCTTAGGAGCCTTCTGCTCTATAGCATCTATATTGTGGAGCATTAGTAAAACCAAAGAAATTCCACCAACCGAAGAAGAATTATTAATTTTAAGACAAAAAAAAGACGCATTTGAGCCTTTAAGAGAAATTATTTCGGCAATTAAAGATATGCCAAAAGTAATGTGGCAACTTGCATTGGTTTATTTATTTCAGTGGTATGCACTGTTTTGTTATTGGCAAAACTCTTCTAAAAGTGTAGCGCTTTCTGTTTGGAACGCAACGCCAGAAAACACCCAGGCCTACAGTGAGGCTGTGAGTTGGACAGGCTTGGTTAACGGTTGGTATAACGTTGTAACATTTTTGGTGGCATTTAGCTTAGTTAAATTTGCCAAAAAATACAGCGCAAAAAAGGTACATGCTTTTTGTTTACTTATTGCAGCTATCGGGTTTTTAGCTTTTCCTCATATTGAAAATAAAAACTTATTATTTTTTGCCATTACCGGATTTGGTATTGGATGGGCTAGTATAATGGGTATCCCTTATTTAATGGTAGTCTCTGATATTCCAAAAGAACGATATGGTGTTTACATGGGCATTATTAATATGATGATTGTAGTACCAATGATACTTCAAACCTTATCATTTGGCTTTATTTTAAAGCATGTTTTAAATAACGACCCACGTTTGGCCATTACCTTTGCCGGGGTACTTTTAATAATAAGTGCTATTTTAACAATGCTTATTAAAAGTAAAAAAGTTCCAGATAACATTGTCTCAACTCCAATAGGACACTAATATTTTTTTATTTATGAAAAACATAGATATATTATGTGTTGGTGAAGTTCTAATAGATTTTATTGGCCACCAATCTGAAGTTTTAATTAATGAAACACGCGACTATCATAGATACCTGGGTGGTTCGCCTACTAATGTAGCTTTAAATTCTGCCAGATTAGGTTTAAAAGCAGCTATGGTGGCTACCGTGGGAAAAGATGGTTTTGGCGAATATGTTTTTAATAGGCTTTTTGAAGCTGGCGTAAATACTAATCATATTAAGATTATAAAGCACAAACCGTCAAGCGTAATTTTTGTTTCAAGATCCAAAACTACACCAGATTTTATTCCTTACAGAGAAGCAGATGCCGAAATCTTAGAAGACCAAATCACAACCGATGTTTTAAAGCAAACAACCATATTTCACACCACTTGTTTTGCACTTAGTAAAGATCCAGCCCAAGCCACAATTCTTAAAAAAGCCGAAGAAGGTTTTCAGTTAGGTTGTAAATTGAGTATAGATGTTAATTACTCAGGAAAAATATGGAATAGCAGGGAAGAGGCTCTCAGAATTATAACGCTGTATTGCAAGTTTAACCCATTAATTAAAATTAGTCAAGACGATATCAACAGACTTTTTGATAAGTCTTTGACTCATGATGAAATATTCGATTTTTTTCATGATTTAGGTGTTGATATAGTATGTTTAACTCTAGGCCCAAAAGGTGTAAAATTGTCTCAAAAAGATCATAAAATCATTGAATTACCCGCAATTAAAATAGAAAAGGTTATGGATGCTACTGGCGCAGGAGATGCATTTTGGTCAGGTTTTTTATTTGCTTATATAAATAAAAAATCCATGAAAAATTGCCTTGAAATAGCATTAAAGTTAGCCGCACTTAAATTACAAAATGTAGGAAGACTACCTGATAACATTAATATACTGTCAAAACTCTTATAGCATATAACCAATAATTTATCATGAAAATAGATGGAAATAAACAAAATTTGAAAGGTGTTATGCTTAATGCCTATCCCGATAGCATTGGTCAGAAATTGAGTGATGTTATACAAATGCTGCAATTCCCTGAATTTAAAGATACATTTTCAGTTTTTTACATTTTGCCAACTTTTTTTAACAGCGATTTAGACAGAGGATTTTCAATCATAGATTATAAATTAAATAAAGATTTAGTTTCTACTGCCGATTTAGATGAGCTCAGCGAACTTAATATCCAATTAAAATTCGATATTGTTTTAAATCATTTGTCGGTAGCTTCTCCGCAATTTAAAGACTTACTTGAGCATGGTGACGAATCAAAATACAAGAATTTTTTTATTAATTGGAACAGTTTCTGGAAGGATTATGGCGCACTAAACCAAGACGATGTTATAATTCCAAAACAGGAGTTTCTCGATAAATTGTTTATGAGAAAATCCGGGCTTCCCATTTTAAATGTGCCTTTTCCAAATGGTTCAAAACAACCATACTGGAACACATTTTATCAACAAGTTAATTACAATGAAATCGCGATTAGCGATATAAATGGGGTAGATAATCTTGATGATTTAAAAATAGAAGAAATTGTTAATAAGGTGAATAAAGCCATTAATCAAGGTGTAGATTTAAAAAGTATTGATTTTAACTTAGATCAATTAATTGTTAATCAAATTCTTAACATAGTTGACGAAAAGTGCACCTATCTTGGTCAAATGGATTTAAACGCAGAATCACCCATGGTTTGGGATTTTTATGAAGAAACACTGCTCAAGCTACACGAGTATGGCTGTAAAATTTTAAGATTAGATGCGTTTGCATATTTACATAAGGAAATAGGGCAATCAAATTTTTTCAATAAACCCGGTACATGGATTTATCTTGAGCGATTAGAGGCTATAGCTAATAAGTACAATCTCATACTTTTGCCAGAAATTCATGCAGAATACGGCCTTGGGCTTCATCATGAACTTGCTTCGCAAGGATATCACATCTATGATTTCTTCCTTCCCGGGCTAGTGATTCACTCCCTTGAATCTGGAAATAACAGCGCTTTTTTAAAGTGGATAAACGAAATTAATACCAAAAATTATAAAACGATAAACATGTTGGGATGCCATGACGGAATTCCGATTTTAGATCTGAAAGGGAAAGAAATTAATGGAACCTTGCATGACGGTTTGCTGGACGATGAAGAGGTAGAGACTGTAAT
Source organism: Paucihalobacter sp. (assembly GCF_036825875.1). Lineage (NCBI taxonomy): Bacteria > Pseudomonadati > Bacteroidota > Flavobacteriia > Flavobacteriales > Flavobacteriaceae > Paucihalobacter > Paucihalobacter sp. Next base: position 17,521 of record NZ_DAISXK010000017.1, read on the forward strand.
TCAAATTATTTTAGCACGTGGAGGACGAATTAAAAACCTCTACGATTCAACAGGAAAAAAAATTTCTTACTATCAAATTAACGCAACTTTTTTTAGCGCTTTAGGCGAAAATGAAAGAAAGTTATTGCTAGCTAGAGCGCTTCAATTATTCACGCCAGGCATTCCTCAAATTTGGTATTTAGATATTTTTGCAGGAAAAAATAACTACCAAGCTATTGAAAAAGCTGGAAGTGGCGGGCATAAAGAAATAAATAGAACTTCAATAAATCTTGAGGACATACCATATTTATTGCAAAAGGATATTGTAAAAAATCAAATTAAACTTATCAATTTTAGAAATAATTCAAAAGCTTTTTTAGGGACACTAAAAATTAACCCATCAAAAAAACATGAAGTTGATTTGGAATGGAACCATGAAGGTCATTTTGCTAGATTAATTGCTAATTTGAAAACTTGTAATTTTGAAATTAGTTATAATGATTCCGATTTTAGTGGTCAAATGTCATTCTAATACGAACCATTAGTTTGCTCCAAAATCTGATAAATTATTAAAAAATCTAATTTCAACTTGTTTTTCCATTATTTATTGGATTAAGTAATCCCTATTCTGCATGCTTTCATTTAACTATATTTGTAGCTAAATACTTATTAGTTTATGAGCAAACAAAGCAAACGCAGAGAAGCGCTGGTGTACCATGCCAAGCCAACCCCAGGTAAAATTAAAGTAGTTCCTACCAAAAAACACGGTTCACAACGCGACCTGTCTTTGGCGTATTCACCTGGTGTGGCCGAGCCTTGTTTAGAAATCGCTAAAGATGTAGAAAACGTTTATAAATATACAACCAAAGGAAATTTGGTAGCGGTAATTTCTAACGGAACAGCTGTTCTTGGTTTAGGCAATATTGGTCCAGAAGCCTCCAAACCAGTGATGGAAGGTAAAGGCTTACTTTTTAAAATCTTTGCAGACATTGATGTGTTTGATATTGAAGTAGATACAGAAAATGTAGAAGAATTTGTACAAACGGTAAAAATGATTGCTCCAACTTTTGGTGGGATTAATCTTGAAGATATCAAAGCGCCTGAAGCTTTTGAAATAGAGCGTCGTCTCAAAGAAGAACTAAACATTCCTCTTATGCATGACGATCAGCATGGAACGGCTATTATATCAGCTGCGGCATTATTGAATGCCTTAGAATTAGCTAATAAAAAAATTGAAGAAGTACGCCTGGTTGTTAGTGGTGCAGGAGCTGCGGCTATTTCGTGTACACGCTTGTATCAAGCCTTTGGTGTAAAGCGTGAAAACGTGGTAATGACCGATAGCAAAGGTGTTATAAGACAAGATCGCGATAATCTTTCTGCAGAAAAAGCAGAGTTTGCCACCCACTTAAATTTACATACACTAGAAGACGCGTTTAAGGATGCAGATGTATTTGTAGGCCTTTCAACGTCTAATATTGTAACGCCCGATATGCTGCTGTCTATGGCAGCTAATCCTATAGTATTTGCCATGGCAAATCCCGATCCGGAAATAGATTATCAGCTAGCAATAGATACGAGGGAAGATATTATCATGGCAACTGGTAGAAGCGACCATCCTAATCAGGTTAATAATGTTCTCGGATTTCCATATATCTTTAGAGGTGCTTTAGACGTGCGTGCTACCAAAATTAATGAGGAAATGAAAATGGCAGCCGTTCGCGCATTGGCCAAACTTGCTAAAGAAACGGTCCCAGAACAGGTAAATATTGCTTACGGTGAAACCAGACTTACTTTTGGAAGAGATTATATCATACCAAAGCCTTTCGATCCTAGATTGATTGCCGCAGTTCCGCCAGAAGTTGCCAAAGCAGCCATAAAAAGTGGCGTAGCAAAACACATCATCGAAGATTGGGGAAAATACGAAGAGGAACTTTTGGAACGCCTTGGATCTGATCATAAAATAGTACGTTTACTTCTTAACAGGGCCAAAACCAATCCAAAACGTATTGTTTTTGCTGAAGCTGATCAGCTAGACGTTTTAAAAGCAGCGCAAATTGTGCACGAAGAAGGAATCGCGTTTCCTATTTTATTAGGTCGAGAAGATGTGATCCTACAACTAAAAGCTGAAATAGAATTTGATGCCGATGTTCCAATTATAGACCCTAAGTCTGATAGCGAAACCGAGCGCAAAAACAGATATGCCGCTGTTTATTGGCAGAAAAACAAACGCAAAGGTGTAACCAAATATTCAGCTGAAAAAATTATGCGCGAACGAAATTATTTCGCAGCAATGATGGTAAATGAAGGTGATGCGGATGCGCTTATTTCGGGATATTCCAGAAGTTATCCATCTGTATTTAAGCCTATGATGGAACTGATAGGAATGGCAAAAAATGCTACGCGTATTGCTACTACCAATTTATTACTCACACAACGCGGACCAATGTTTTTCAGTGATACAGCTATTAACATCGATCCATCGGCTAAAGATCTTGCAACTATTGCTCAAATGACAGCCAAAACCGTAAAGCTTTTTGGCATGGAGCCAGTTATTGCGATGGTGTCTTATGCCAATTTTGGGTCTTCAACTAATGAAAGATCGTCAAAGGTAGGTCAGGCTGTTAAATATTTGCATGAACATCATCCCGACATGATTGTTGATGGTGAATTGCAAACCGATTTTGCGTTAAACAGCAAAATGCTTCAAGATATTTTTCCATTTTCTAAATTGGCAGGAAAAAGAGTTAATACCATTATTTTTCCAAATTTAGATGCCGCCAATATTACTTATAAAATCCTGAAAGAGCTCAATCAAACAGAGTCTATCGGACCCATTATGATGGGAATGAATAAACCCGTACATATTTTACAATTAGATGCAAGTGTGGATGAAATTGTAAGCATGACTGCAATTGCCGTAATTGACGCTCAACAAAAGGAAAAATGGGTTTAATAATACTGCAATATGCAAACATTCTTAACCCTTTGAATTGTAAATAATTTTATTACATTTGGCTCGATAACCTAAATCATGGCATGATAACGCATATTAGAGGGAAACTTGTGGAAAAAAATCCTACAGATGTGGTCATAGATTGCAACGGTGTTGGATATACACTTAATATTTCATTACACACCTATTCTCAAATCCCCAATGAGGAAGCTATCAAACTATATACCTATCTTCAAGTAAAAGAAGACTCACATACGCTTTACGGTTTTTCAACTATTGCAGAGCGCGAGATTTTCAAATTACTCATTTCTGTCAGTGGTGTTGGTGCTAGTATTGCCAGAACCATGTTGTCGTCCTTAACCCCAGTTCAAGTTAGAGAAGGTATTGCAACAAGTAACGTTGCTTTAATTCAATCCATAAAAGGGATTGGAGCCAAGACCGCTCAACGGGTTATCTTGGATTTAAAAGATAAAATTTTAAAAGTTTACGATATAGACGAAAATTCGGTAGCAAAAAGCAATACCGTCAAAGATGAAGCGTTATCTGCTTTGGAAGTTCTTGGTTTTGTGAGAAAACAAGCCGAGCGCGTAGTTGATAAGGTAATAGCGGTTCAACCTGAGGCAAATGTTGAAACTATTATCAAGGAGGCTTTAAAAAATTTATAAAAGATTTGAACACGACCAACTTTACGAATCTTAAACCCTTCATCGTTCGTTTACTGGTGACTTTTATGTTACTGGTTTTTTGCGTTGGTCATGCTCAAGAAACCAATCCAGAACAAGATTCTACAGCTACAGGTTATAGTTTTGGAAAAATAGCGCTTAAAAATCCAAATAGCATTGTTTCAAAATATACCTACGACCCCATAACCGATATGTATGTGTACCGTCAAAAGGTTGGTGAATTTAATATTAATTACCCACTATTTTTAACGCCCGCCGAGTATCAAAGACTCGTACAGCAAGAGCAATTAAAATCGTATTATAAACAAAAAATTGATGCCGCTGAAGGAAAAAAAGAAGGTGCGGAAGAAGAACAGCGGAATTTGCTCCCAGCTTTTTACGTAAATTCAGGATTTTTTGAAACGATTTTTGGTGGCAATACCATAGAAATCATTCCGCAAGGTTCTGTGGAAGTAGATTTAGGTGTGTTGTATACACAACAAGACAACCCTAATTTTTCCCCTCAAAACCGAAGCAATTTCACCTTCGATTTTAACCAAAGAATAAGTTTAAGTCTTTTAGGAAAAGTAGGGACCAGACTTCAAGTAACCGCTAATTACGATACCCAATCAACCTTCGATTTTCAAAATATTATTAAATTAGAATATACACCAACCGAAGACGATATATTAAGAAAAATTGAAGTTGGTAATGTCAACATGCCTTTAAACAGTTCATTAATTAGAGGCGCACAAAGTCTGTTTGGTGTTAAAACCGAGCTCCAATTCGGTAAAACACGAGTTACCGCAGTTTTTTCTGAGCAACAATCGCAGTCTACATCAGTAGTTGCACAAGGTGGTGGCACCCTTGAAGAGTTTGAGTTTTTCGCTCAAGAATACGATGAAAACAGACATTATTTTTTGTCGCAGTATTTCAGAAATAATTATGACGATGCCATGCTGCGTTACCCCTTTATTAATAACAATATTCAAATAACACGGGTAGAAGTTTGGGTAACGAACCGCAATAATCAAACCGAGAATGTTAGAAATGTTTTGGCATTTCAAGATTTGGGAGAATCTGATAATATTGGTTTGCCCAATCCACCAGGTGGCTTTGTGAATGTTGGTCCAGGAGCATTCCCTGATAATGGCAACAACGATTTTGACCCAACCAATATTGGTGGGCCAGGTTCTATACTCACACCTCAAGTGCGTGATATAACTACAACAGAGAGTGGTGTTTTGGTTCCTGTTAATGAAGGTTTTGATTATGGGAAATTAGAAAATGCCAGAAAACTAAACGAAGGCTCCGAGTACTTTTTAAACACAAGATTAGGTTATATTTCATTAAATCAAAGACTGTTAAACGATGAAGTACTAGCAGTGGCGTTTCAATACACTGTTGGTGGTGAAGTGTTTCAGGTTGGTGAATTTGCAAATGATGGCGTAAATGCATCGGATGTGCAAAACAACCCCAATAATACCCAGAACATCACCAACAATAGTTTGATTTTAAAAATGTTGAAAAGTGCAATTACAGTCGTAGATCAACCTGTATGGGACTTGATGATGAAGAATGTTTACGATACAGGCGCATTTCAATTAGAGCGTGAAGATTTCCGACTTAATATTTTTTACACCGAAGCTTCACCAGTCAACTATATTAGGCCAGTTGAAGGCACAACATTTCCAGCCTTCGATAACAATACTCCTAATAACCCGAATGACGATACAGTTATTTCAGAAACACCCCTTATAAGATTATTTCACTTAGATCGATTGAACTTCAATAATGACCCGCAGGAAGGTGGTGATGGATTTTTCGATTATGTAGAAGGTCTAACTGTACTGTCTCAGAATGGGAAAATTATATTTACCAAGGTAGAACCATTCGGTCGATATCTGTTTGATGTTTTAGATGATGACGGTATACCAGGTAACAACGATGCGGATTATGAATTAAATAACTTTAACGCCAACCAGCGAAAGTATGTGTACGATGTACTTTATAAATCAACCAAAACAGCGGCTTTAGACGAAGCCGATAAAAATAAGTTTCAAATAAAAGGTAGATTTCAATCTAGTGGAGGTGGTGGCATTCCGTTAGGCGCGTTCAATGTACCGCGTGGTTCTGTAGTGGTAACAGCTGGTGGAAGAACATTGGTAGAAGGCATAGATTACACGGTTGATTATCAATTAGGACGTGTAAATATTCTTGATGAAGCATTAAAAGCTTCTAATACACCAATTAATGTTTCGGTTGAGAATAATGCAGTATTCGGCCAGCAAACTAGGCGATTTGCGGGTGTTAACGTAGAGCATCAATTCAATGAAAATTTTGTACTTGGTGGTACTTTTTTAAATCTTACAGAACGACCCATAACCCAAAAGGCGGATTTTAATTCAGAATCCGTAAGCAATAGTATTTTTGGTTTTAATGGTAATTACTCATCCGAGATTCCATTTTTGACCAGAATGGTTAATAAACTACCAAACATTGATACTGATGTGCCTTCAAATTTATCTGTTAGAGGTGAATTCGCCTATTTGGCTCCTGGAGCTCCTAAAGGCACTAATTTTGATGGTGAGGCAACTTCAATAATTGACGATTTTGAAGGCACACAAGGCGCCATCGATTTAAAATCACCACTAAATTGGTATTTATCAAGCAGGCCAGTTAATTTATTCGGGACCACAGCTAATGATGGTAATGGACTTGCCAACGGATATGGAAGGGCTGTACTAAACTGGTACACCATCGATCCACTGTTTTACGGATCGCAACGACCAGCAGGTGTTACAAATGACGATGTTTCAAATCTATATACCAGACGTGTATTTATAGAAGAAATTTTCCCCAATATCGATATCGTTCAAGGCCAAACTAGTGTTGTGAATACCTTAGATTTAACCTATTACCCAACCGAACGTGGTCCTTATAATTTTGATCCTCAAGCAGCAAATAATACACCGTTAAATCCAAACCGAACTTGGGCTGGAATTTCTAGAGCCATCAATACCACCGATTTTGAACAAGCCAATGTTGAATTTATAGAATTTTGGGTCCAAGATCCATTTTTGGATAGCCCAGCAAGTCAGGGTGGAAAACTAACTATTAATTTAGGTAATATTTCAGAAGACATTTTAAAAGACGGTAAAAAGCAGTACGAAAATGGCTTGCCTGAAAACGGTGATATTTCGTTTTTACAAGGAAACTTATCTATAACCAATCCGTATGTAGTGCCCCAAAGTCAATCGTTAATTTATACCTTTTCATCAACAGGACAAGATCGTGTAAATCAAGATGTAGGTTACGATGGCTACAACGATCAGGAGGAGCAACAAATGCTTAATACCTTAGGTATAACAGGTGATTTTGGCCCAGATCCATCAAAAGACAATTATCAGTTTTATTTAAATGCTGAAGGCAATATCTTTGAACGTTATAAACGTTACAACGGCGTAGAAGGAAATTCCCCAGATGAATTTTCTAATGTAAATAGAGGCGCAGCTCCTCAACCAGATGCTGAAGATATCAACCGAGATAACACGATGAATACCATCGACAGTTATTATGAATATGAAATCCCTATTACACCGGCAAGTCTATCAAACCCAAATAATCCTCAAATAAACGATGTTAAAACACGTACTATAACATTACCTAATGGTGACGTAAGAGATGTTACTTGGTACCAATTTAGAATTCCAATTTCTGAGGCTACCAATGCAGTTGGTGGGATCACTGATATTAGATCTATCAGATTCGCAAGAATGTATTTAACCGAATTTTCAGAAATTACAACTTTACGTTTCGCCACTTTAGATTTGGTTAGAAGTGACTGGAGACGTTACAGATTATCTTTAGATGATGAACCAAATAACGATAACGATAATACTACTTTAAATATTGGTGTTATTGGTATTGAGGAGAATGATGGTACATACGTATCGCCTCCTGGTGTGGTGCGAGAACGCCTCAATAATAACAATACCATTGTGCGCCAAAATGAACAAGCTTTGGTGGTTGAGGTTTGCGAATTAGAGCCTGAAGATTCACGTGGAATTTACAAAAATGTACGCTTAGATATGCGTCAGTATAATAAGCTACGAATGTTCATGCATGCCCGTGATGGTGATACTGGTATGCTTTCCAGCGGTGATATGGTAGCATTTATTAGAATGGGAAATGATTTTACTGAAAATTATTACCAAGTAGAATTGCCTTTAGAAGTTAACAATGGCTCAAGCGCCGAAGATATTTGGGCTAATGAATTCAACTTAGAGTTGAGCAATTTAGAAATCATTAAATCATTAGGGATAGCGGCTGGTACGCTCGGAAATTTAGAAGCGACTTGGTACGATGTTACACCAAACGGACCGGTTCAAGTTAATCAGTTTGACCCTCACACACCTGGACAACAGCGTATAGCTGTTAAGGGAAATCCGAATTTTGGAGACATTAGAGTGTTGATGTTGGGACTTAAAAATCCTGGTCAAAACGGTATGAATGTATGTGGAAAAGCTTGGTTTAACGAGCTCAGATTGTCCGATTTAGATAGTGAAGGTGGTTGGGCGAGTGTAGTAAGTCTTGATTCGAATATTGCTGACTTCGCAAATGTAAGTGCCACAGGTAGAAGAAGCACTGTTGGCTTTGGAGGTCTTGAACAAAAACCAAACGAGCGCAGTCGGGAAGATATTAAACAGTACGATATCGTAACAAACTTAAATTTAGGCCAGTTATTACCTAAAAAATGGGGGATTCAATTACCATTTAACTATGGTATTGCAGAGGAAATTATTACACCAGAATACGATGAGTTTTACCGTGATATTAAGTTACAAACCCAATTAGAAACAACCAATAATCGAGATTCTATATTAAATGTAAACGAAACCTACACCAAACGAAGAAGTATCAATTTTATTGGTGTTAGAAAATTACGAACAACCGAAGCAACACCGAGATTTTACGATGTAGAAAATTTAACCTTCAACTATTCCTATAATAAAGTTGAATATCGGGATTTTGAAATTGAAAATTCCCTGGACCAAAATATTCGTGCAGGCGTGAATTATAACTATAGCTTTAATCCAATTAAAATTGAGCCTTTTAAGGAAAATGATTCTTTGTTTAGAAGTAGATATTTAAAAATTTTAAAAGACTTCAACTTTAATTTATTACCTACAAGCTTTTCGGTAAACACCGATTTCTTTAGGCAGTTTAGTAAACAAAAATTCAGAGAAGTTGAACTGGGTGGTGATAATATTGGTATTGAAGAACTGTTTAGAAGAAATTACAATTTCAACCTGCAATACGTATTAAATTACAATATTACGGATGCCTTAAATCTTAACTTTACAGCTAATAATAGCAATATAGTTAGGAACTACTTTATAGACGATAGATTAAACGGTAGGCAAGACCCGGATTTAAACGTCTGGGACAATTTCTTCGATTTGGGCGACCCCAATCTTCAAAATCAGCAATTACAACTTAATTATGAATTGCCATTTTATAAAATTCCAACCTTAGGGTTTTTACGGTCAACCTATGCCTATACTGGAAGTTTTCAATGGCAAAAGGGATCTGACATCAATTCAAATTTAGAAATTGAAAATCCAGATGGAACTTTTACCAATTACGAATTGGGTAACTCTATTCAAAATGCAAATACGCATAATCTGAACACTACCCTAAACATGGAAACCTTGTATAAGTATTTGGGGCTAGTTAAAAAAACACCTCGAAATACAATGCAAACCAATAGGTTAACCCAACCTGGTGTTCCTCAAACTTCAAGAGCAGGTCAAGATAAAGATGCGCAGGCGAAACAAAGCAAACCAAATCCATTTTTAAATACTGCCATCGATATTGTAACCATGGTAAAGCGTATTCAGGTGAATTATTCTGAAAATAATGGAACATTTCTACCGGGTTATTTAAGAACACCTGGTATTGTTGGCACTATGAAACCAACATTGGGATACACTTTCGGAAGTCAAAGAGATATACGTCAACTAGCGGCGCGTAATGGTTGGTTAACTGTATTCCCCGATTTTAACCAACAATACACAGAGGTAACCAATAAAATTCTAGACTATTCGGCCAGTGTACAACCGTTAAATGATTTAACCATAGACGTAACAGGTGGTCGAATTTTTGCTGAAAATAATGCTGAGAACTTTAGAGTGGAAGATATTGATGGTGAGCTTCAATATAATCAGCTGATTAGAAATTCTTTTGGTAATTTTAATATCTCTACCATTATGATTCGCACTGCTTTTGCAAAAAGCGATGAGTTTAGTTCCGAAACCTTTGAAACCTTTAGAGAAAACAGATTGCTAGTCGCTAATAGGTTGGCACGTGAGTTTTACGGTTCGGATACTTTTGATATAGACTCGGATGGTTACCCACTAGGCTTTAGTAAAAATAGTCAGCGCGTGTTACTACCAGCATTTTTATCAGCCTATCAAGGGAGTAGTGCTGAAAGTGTATCTCTAGGGTCTTTCAGAAATTTCCCGCTTCCAAACTGGAACATTAAATACACGGGTTTAATGCGAATTAAATGGTTTAAGGATAATTTTAGACGTTTCTCCGTTAACCACGGTTATAGGTCAACTTACACCATAAATCAGTTTAGGGCAAATTTAGATTATGTTCCACCAATAGAAGGCGGAGATTACAGTGATCAAGACGAAGCCCTCAATCAAAACGGCGATTTTAAACAACAAACATTGCTCAGTAACATCAATTTAGAAGAATCTTTTAGTCCATTAATAAGGATTGATATGGAGATGAAAAATTCAATTAAAATTCTTGCAGAGTTAAAAAGGGACAGAATTTTATCCTTGAGCTTTGATAATAATCTACTTACCGAAATTCAAGGGCAAGAGTATACCTTAGGATTAGGATACCGCATAAAAGATGTGCGTATCCGTTCAAAAATTGCTGGGCCTTCACAAGTGGTAAAAAGCGATTTGAATATGCGTGCCGATATTTCGGTTCGAGATAATAAAACCATCATCCGTCCATTAGACGTAATCAATACACAAGTGACAGCAGGTCAAACCATATGGAACTTAAAATACACAGCAGATTATGCTTTTAGTAAGTTTTTAACCGCTATTTTTTATTTTGATTATGCTTTTTCAGACTTTGCTATTTCTACAGCATTCCCACAAACCTCTATAAGAACAGGATTCACGCTGCGCTATAATTTTGGAAATTAATATTTATAGCGTCATTATAATATTCTACATTTGTAATCAATTCAATCTCATAATTAAATAATATGAAAATACCTTCAGAATTAAAGTACACCAAAGACCACGAGTGGGTAAAAATAGTTGGCGATATCGCAACAGTTGGCATCACCGATTTTGCTCAAAGCGAATTGGGCGATATAGTGTACGTAGAAGTTGAAACCTTAGATGAAACACTTAGTGTAGAAGATGTATTTGGAACTGTAGAAGCAGTTAAAACAGTATCTGATTTATTCTCACCATTGTCAGGTGAAATAATAGAATTTAACGAAGCCTTGCAAGACGAACCAGAAAAGGTAAATACCGACCCTTATGGCGAAGGTTGGATGGTAAAAATTAAGTTTACTGAGCCTTCTGAAATAGATAATCTATTAAATTCAGATGATTATAAAGCTCTTATCAACGCTTAGGCACTATGCATTATTCTTAGTTGTTTTTTATATCATTTCCATAACCGTTTTAAGTTTAATAAACATAAACAGGTTACCTGATATAGGGACAAATCATGACGATAAGTTATATCACGCATCAGCTTATTTTGTGTTTGTTATTTTAAGTTTTAATTATTTAAAGAAAATTGAAGTAAAAAAAGCCGTGCTTATAGCTATGGTTTTTTCGGTTTTCTATGGCATAATTATTGAAGTACTTCAACATGTGCTTAATACCAATCGCACTTTTGATATTCTGGATATTGTTGCCAATACAATTGGAGTCATTCTGGGTTATTTTATAATTCAGTACGTCAATAAATTGAAGTTAAATTAAAAATAAGACTTGTTTTTGTAATAATTAATTGGTTATTTTAGCAATCTTATTTCAAACAATTATTTTAAAATGGAGCCGAAAAAAAACCCTAAAGCCGACATTAGCCGAAACAGTTCAATCTACTTTGCTGTAGGATTGGCGCTTGTATTGCTAATCACTTACGGAGCGATTAATTTTAAAACTTATGATAAATCTGCAATTGACATTGGTTTATTAGATTTAGGTGATGAAATTGAAGAAGAAATTCCAATTACTGAACAATTAATCACACCGCCACCACCACCGCCACCGCCAGCCGCTCCAGAAGAAATAGAAGTAATAGAAGACGATGAAGAGGTTGAAGAAACTGTTATAGAATCTACAGAAACAGATATGGACACAAAAATTGTAGAAGTACAAGACGTAGTTGTAGATGAAGTTGAGGAAGATATTGAAGTACCATTTTCAGTTATTGAAAACGTACCAGTTTTTCCGGGCTGTGAAAACAAGAGCGGAAACGATGCCAAAAAGCAGTGTATGTCTGAAAAAATCACTCAATTTGTAAATAAAAATTTTAATACTGAGTTAGCTGGAGATTTAGGTTTATCAGGCCGTCAGAGAATTAATGTTGTATTCAAGATTGATAAAACAGGTAATATTATCGGCGTTAGAGCAAGAGCACCGCATCCTGGATTAGAAAAGGAAGCGCAAAGAGTAATTGGAAAATTGCCTAAAATGGAACCAGGAAAACAAAGAGGAAAAGCGGTAACTGTGCAGTATGCCTTACCAATTATTTTCCAAGTAATGGATTAAATCAAAAAAAGTAAAATATAAAAAAGGCCGTTTTATTAACGGTCTTTTTTTATTTGGTATGCTTCTTGGATGTTTAAAATTCTATTAATCTTTAAACATTTTATTATGAAAGTTCCAAACACAAATGCAAATTTTTCTTTGCCAAAAACTGAAGAAACTAAAAGAGACAGAGACCCAAACTTTAAAGGAGAAACCACTTTGTATTTTCAAATTGGGTTGATTATTTGTTTGCTGATGTCGTATTTCGCTTTAGAATATACATCAACAACTTATCAAACCGACCTGGGAAAAGTTAGTCCAACTTACGATAATCATGAATTAGCTCCCAAACCTTTCAAAATATATAAAGAACCTGAACCAGTTGTTCAAAAACCAAAGCAACAAAAACCCCCAGTTGTTTTAGGCCCAAATATTACCGAAGTAGATGATAAATCTGAACAAGTTGAATCTAAAATTATTGAAAAAAACACCACAGAAAATTATAGTGATTTAAATCCAAACAATGTGGTAGTATACAAGGTTCCAGAAGACATCACTATTCCGGAAGCATTTGTGCATAAAGTCCCGTTGTTTCCTGGTTGTGAAAAATCTTTGACAAATGAAGATAGTAAAAAATGTTTTTCAGATAAACTCGGCAAATTAATTCAAAGACATTTTAACACAGGTATAGCAGAGGAATACGGATTATCTGGCAAACAAAACATTGGTGTTCAATTTAAAATAGACACCAATGGTAATGTTACTGAAATAAAAACCAGAGCGCCGCATCCCGAACTAGAAAAGGAAGCTAGACGTGTATTAAATAAAATACCTAAGATGCAGCCTGGCGAGCAAAACAATAAACCAGTAAATGTTCAATATGCCTTACCTATAAACTTTGTAATTCAGCAATAAATACAAATAAGATTGAAGGCTAATTAGGTGCCTCTTAAAATGGTTTTACTTCAAAATGGCCTATGGTTTCAGTTTCTGAAATTATGGGCCATTTTCAAGTTAAATAAGCGAATAGTATTTAAGTATTTTGAAAAAGTGCTATCTTTCCACCATCTTTATTACATTGAGATTTCATGGCTAAATATATTGTTTTTCTTCTAGTTTGTATTCAAATTTCGGTTTATGGTCAAAATCAAGAATCTTTGGAAAAACCACCAGTTTTTGAAAGCTGTTCAGGCCAACCTTTTCAAAATTTAAAACAGTGTTTTAAAATAGCCTTGAATAAACATGTTTTTGAGAATTTTGAGGTTCCGAAGATAGTTGAAGAAAACAGCTATCGCGGCAGTGTAAAAGTATTATTTGAAGTTGATAAAGAAGGTAATTTTTTAATACTCTACATTGATGCTATTTATGATCAACTCAAAACTGAAACAAACCGTGTTTTTGAGTCACTCCCACAAATTAAGCCAGGAACCTATAATGGCAACCCTACGTTTTATCAGTACTCCGTTGTTATTAATATTCCACTTACCAATTTTTTGGATTTTGAAAGTAATATATCCAAATCAGCCGATTCTATTCCTTTAAAAGTAAATCGTTTTTACGATTTAAACCAAGCTTCGCTTAACGAATTTGATGCAGTTAATGATAGTTTGGTGCCCTTTCAAAACAAAGAATATTCAAGTCAGTTAAATATTCCTTTCACGCATAGTTATTATGCCCGTTTTGATGCGCAAATGAATGCCATTGGCACGAATAGTCACACAGCATCTAAACCTTTTTTATATGCCGATGTTCAACCCTACTACAATATTGAAGCGAAAAAAAATGCTTTAGCCAAAGATAAATCAACTTGGTTAGGAAGAAAGTTTTGGAATGAACATTTGGTGCAAGTCCAAGGTGAAGATTATTGGTTTATAGTAGACCCTATTTTTGATTTGCAGGTAGGTAAAGATACTGAGGCCGATTTCAATTCAACTTACAACAATACACGCGGGGTTTTAATTCAAGGAGGTTTAGGGAAAAAGTTTAATTTTTACACGACTGTTTTCGAAAGCCAAGGTCGGTTTGCTCAATATTTTAATGAGTACTCCGAAAGTTTAAAAGCGTTTGGCCCAGATCCAGCAATTATTCCAGGAAGAGGAATAGGTAAAAGATTTAAATCAGATTCTTACGATTACCCAGTGGCAGAAGCGTATTTATCTTATTCTCCGACCGATTTTTTAAACGTTCAATTTGGTTATGGCAAAAATTTTATTGGTGATGGTTACCGCTCAATATTGCTAAGTGATGTTTCTAGTCCGCACCCGTTTTTAAAAATTAACACCAAATTTTGGAAAATTAAATATACCAATACCTGGATGTGGCTAAACGATGTTCGCCCAGAAGTAGTTGAAGATGGCGCCTTTCTAAATAAGTATATGGCGAACCATTATTTAAGTTGGAATGTTTCAAAACGTCTAAATATCGGCTTATTCGAATCTGTGATATGGGATAACAGTAATGGTAGAGGCTTTGATATTAATTATCTAAATCCTATTATTTTTTACCGTGCTATTGAATTTGCCACGGGTCAAGCAGCTGGCAACGCTATAATTGGTCTTTCCAGTAAATACAAATGGAATAATTCATTCAATATTTATGGACAATTTATTCTGGATGAATTTTCCTTAGACGATGTTACCGCCGGAAACAAAAGCTGGAAAAACAAATTTGGTTACCAACTAGGTGTAAAATATTTTAACGCCTTTGAAGTTGATAATTTATTGCTTCAGTTTGAGTATAATCAAGTGCGACCTTATACCTATTCTCATAATACTATTGTACTGAATTATGCACACAACAACCAGCCCATGGCGCATTTATGGGGTGCGAATTTTAGAGAGGCCATTGTTATTGGTCGTTATAACTACGAACGTTGGTTTGCTGATGCAAAAATAATAATTGGTGAACGCGGTTTTGATTTTAACACGGCAGATGATAGTTTTAATTACGGTGGTAATATTTTCAGAACTGAAAATGATAGAGTAGGGAACACGAATATTAGAGTAGCACAAGGCAATACCACTGCTGTTTTTCATGCGGAACTTCAAACAGGTTATATTTTAAATCCAGCCAGCAACTTGAGATTATTTACCAATATTAGTTACAGAAATTTTGATCCTCAAATGGCAACATCTACAACTATAAAGAGTAATACTTTATGGTTTAGCTTAGGCGTAAGAACCGATTTATTTAATTGGCATATTGACTTTTAATTAACATAAGTTAGGATTGGTCATATTTAAATTTCAGAGTATCTTTGCACTTTCTTTTTAAGGCTTAATGCAAAACATGTTGAGTACCACAAAAACTACCCTTTCAATAACTTCGGTTGTTTCAGATTTTAAAGAAATTACGAAGATGCGACTGTCATTAAGCGTGGTCTTTTCATCTGTTGCAGGTTATTTGCTGGGTGCTGTTAATGTTGATATTCCCACAATAATCTTATTATGCGTTGGTGGTTATTTTATGGTTGGCGCATCTAACGCGTACAATCAAATCATTGAGCGCGATTTAGATGCCTTAATGAATAGAACTAAAAACAGACCAATTCCTGCTGGAAGAATGCAAGTTTCTACCGCATTCATAATTGCAGTAACTTTTACGGTATTGGGAATTATTTCATTATATATTATTAATCCGCGCACGGCCATGTACGGCGCTATTAGTATATTTCTTTATACAAGTGTTTACACGCCGTTAAAAACAAAAACACCGTTTGCGGTATTTGTAGGTGCCATTCCTGGAGCTATACCTTTTATGTTAGGTTGGGTGGCGGCAAGAAATGAATTTGGTATTGAACCGGGCACCTTGTTTGCCTTACAATTTTTTTGGCAATTCCCACATTTCTGGGCAATCGGGTGGTTTTTGTTTGATGATTATCAAAAAGGTGGGTTCGATATGCTACCAACAAAAAAACGAGACAAAGGCACAGCCATGCAAATTATAGCCTATACGATTTGGACAATCATTGTGTCGGTATTACCCGCTTTTGGCATTACGGGCGATTTAAAATTATCGGTGGTGGCTGCTATGGTGGTTCTAGCTCTTGGATTAATAATGCTTTATTATGCCTTTGAGTTGTTTACAAAACGCAGTGCGAAGGCTGCGAAAGAATTAATGATTTCAAGTGTTTTATACATAACACTTGTACAAATTGTTTATGTAATTGATAAGTTTTTATAAATATGGATTTAACCCAAGGTACAGATCAGGAAAAAAACAATAGAGCAAAAAAAATGATGCTTTGGTTTGGGATTGGCTCGCTCATCATGTCTTTTGCAGGATGGACAAGTGCTTTTATTGTAAGTAGTACTAGAAAGGACTGGCTGTCCGATTTTAAATTGCCGGATCCTTTTTTAATAAGTGTATTTGTTATAATAATAAGTAGTCTAGCATTAATTTTGGCGAAGCGCGCCTTAAAAAATAACAACAAACAAATGACTTCAGTTTGGTTAGTGCTTGCATTTGCTTTAGGAATCTATTTTATAATAAATCAGTTTGCTGGGTTTTCTGAAATAGTTGCACAAGGCTATAATTTTACGGGTCCTACAAGTAATGTTACTATGTCGTACATTTTTTTAATTGCGTTTGTACATATCGTACACGTTGCGGTTGGTTTATTGTGTTTATTAGTAGTTCTTATCAATCTTTTCAGAAATAAATATTCATCTAATAATATGTTAGGATTTGAACTGGCTTCATCTTTTTGGCATTTTGTAGATATACTATGGGTTTACCTCTTTTTCTTCTTGTATTTTATGAAGTAATTTTCAACTGTTTCATTATCAAAAATAAATTTAACTATTCCTTATTTAGATTATTTAAAATTAGAATAGGATGTTTCTATAAATAAATTAAATCCTTATTTTTGTCAAAAAATTAACGTAAACGGTTTATATGGATACTTCAGTAGTAACTGGTACAGAAGAAAAGGTTTGGGGTGGAGGAAACGAACCACTCAAGGCAAGTTATGGCAAATTAATGATGTGGTTCTTTATTGTATCTGATGCTTTAACATTTTCAGGATTTTTAGCTGCCTATGGGTTTTCAAGATTTAAATTTATTGATTCATGGCCTATTGCTGACGAAGTATTTACCCACGTTCCCTTTTTACATGGTCAAGAGCTACCGATGATTTATGTAGCTTTTATGACCTTTATTTTAATTATGTCTTCGGTAACCATGGTATTGGCCGTTGATGCAGGTCACAACATGAATAAAACCAAAGTTACGTGGTATATGTTTTTAACCATTATTGGTGGTGTGATTTTTGTTGGCTCTCAAGCATGGGAATGGGCAACATTTATTAAAGGTGATTACGGAGCTGTTCAAACAAAAGGAGGCAATATCCTTCAGTTTGGTGAGTATGTAGACAAAGATGGAGAGCAAGTATTTAAACGAATTTCGGTGGCAGATTTTGCTATTGTTGGCGAAAAAGAACGCGTTCAAGATAATCGTAAATCAGGTATTTGGTATCGCAGCGAGTCAACAATTCCAAATTATAATGTAGATGAGGTATATGCCGGTTTAGAGGCCAATCCAAATATTCTAGTAAGATCTCAAATCATCAATGAAGCAGGAGAAAAAATAATTCTTACAAGAGAAGAATCCTTGAAGTCTATCAAAGAAAATGGTAAAACTGTAGTAGAAGGTGCCAATTTGGTAGCCAATGAATACGGAACAGCTTTATTTGCTGATTTCTTTTTCTTTATTACAGGATTTCACGGGTTTCACGTATTGTCAGGGGTTTTGTTAAACATTATTATCTTTTTTAATGTGATTCTTGGTACTTACGAGCGAAGAGGTAGTTACGAAATGGTTGAAAAAGTCGGTCTTTACTGGCACTTTGTAGATTTGGTTTGGGTATTCGTATTCACATTCTTCTACTTGGTTTAATTCGAATTATTATTTAATATGGCACACGCACATAAATTAGAAATATTTAGAGGACTTATTAAATTTAAGTCTAACACACAAAAAATTTGGGGTGTTTTAATCCTTTTATCTATAGTAACTGCGGTTGAGGTAGTTTTGGGTATTTATAAACCAGCTTCTTTAATGAACGTGGTTTTAGGCATGAAACTTCTAAACTGGATTTTCATCATTTTAACCATAGTAAAAGCTTATTATATTACGTGGGATTTTATGCACATGAGAGATGAAACTCCTGGTTTAAGGCGCGCCGTAGTTTGGACGGCAGTATTCCTTATTTCGTATCTTATTTTTATTTTACTCCAAGAAGGTGGATACGTTTTTGATGTATATTCAGATGAATATATAAAACGTGATTTCTAAAATAGTTTTTAAATTATAGTAGTGTTAATCATTCATAAAAAAAGACGACATTAGGTCGTCTTTTTTTAATTTTGCATTTTATTATGAGTTTTTTTATCAATAATAAAAATCGAACCAACTCATATATTTAAGTGGTATTCCATCTGATTGTTAGAAGAAACTAGAGAAGAACAAATGAAAAATTTAAAACGTAACCTCACTTTAGGAGTCCTGTTTTTTTTACCGGTTATGTTCTTGTTGTTTTTGTATCCATCCACACATAATTATACACCGCTTGAAATTGTAAAGTCGTCTGTTTCTGATATTGAAAAGTTTGATGCTTTCGAAGACGAAACAATTTTATTAAAGGAAAGAATTACCGTTCTTGTTTTTTTAGGTTCTCAGCCTATGGATTATACAATTGCCGCACTCAACTTAAAAGAATTGGTCTACGATAAATTTAAGGGTTTTAAAAATTTTCAAGTGGTTTCAATTTCACAAAATGGTACGCAAAACCAAATTGATAATCTTAAAGATGAAATTTCATCATACGAAGAATTAAAGCATTGGCATTTTGTTTACGGAACGGAAAGCGATATTCTTCAATTTCATAAGAGTTTGAGATCAAAAAAACAGCTGGACTCAAATTTGTCCTCCCCTTTAGTTTATATCATCGATAAAGACCTAAATCAACGTGGCAGAATTGATGACAGAGAAAAAAAGGAGATTGCTAATAACATCCCCGAGTACAGTTTAGTAGATTATAATTGTTTAGAAGTATCTGAAATCAAAAATAAAATGAGTGAAGATTTGCGTATTTTATTTACAGAATACAGACAAAAACGAAAAGGTAATTTTGACTCTTCAATTAGAAGAGCCGAAGATTTAAATACAAATAATGAGTAAAAAAGCCAACTATTCTTACGTCGGGATTGCATTTATAATTCTATTATTTGGAATTATTTTTGTTCCTAAAATTGTAGACCGATTGTCCAACGAAGATGTTGTGAGAGACGACGAAAGCCGCAGTACTGGTATAACCACCGAAACCGAAGCTAAACCTTCAAATTTAGCGTTTATATATTCTGGCACAGATATAAGAAAAGTGCCAGAGTTTAGTTTCACAAACCAACACGGCAAGACCATTACAAATCAAGATTATTTGGGTAAAGTATATGTGGTTGAATTTTTCTTCACAACCTGCCCTACCATTTGTCCAAGAATGAATAGAAATTTGGTGGAAATCCAAAATCATTTTGCTGAATTTGAAAATTTTGGTGTGGCTGCTTTTACCATAAATCCAGATTTTGATACACCCGAAGTGTTGAAAAAGTACGCAGAGGATTACGGAATCACCAATCCAAATTGGAATTTAATGACCGGAGATCAGGATGAAATTTATAAGTTAGCTAATACCGGCTTTAATTTATATACTGCCGAAGAAAAAGAGGCCGAAGGTGGTTTTGAGCATTCAGGAAATTTTGCACTCATCGACAAAAATGGTTTTATCAGATCAAGATTAGATAATTTTGGAAACCCATTAATATATTACAACGGTATCGTAAGTGAAGCCGAAGGTGAAGATGAGGATGGAATTCCCCAAGAAATTACCAAATTAAAAGAAGACATAGCAAAACTTTTAAAAGAATGAGACCAGAAATAGACTTGAAAAAACAAAAAAAATACAATAAAATTGTGATTGTATTGTCAATTGTGATTCCGATTGCAGTGGCTGCTTTATTTGGAATAAATTTAAGAGAACTTGGTTTTGATGTCAAGCCTCTTACATTTTTACCACCAATTTATGCGACAATAAACGGAATGACAGCTGTTTTATTAGTTCTTGCTTTGTGGGCGATTAAAAATAAAAAATTAGTATTACACGAAAATTTAATGACAACTGCCATCTATGCATCGGTTGTTTTTTTAGTAATGTATGTAGCTTATCACATGACTAGTGATAGCACTAAATTTGGTGGTGAAGGAGCTGTAAAATACATCTATTATTTTATCCTTATTACGCATATTGTTCTTTCTATCGTTGTGATTCCTTTTGTGCTTATAACTTACGTTAGAGCTATCACAAATGATTTTGAGAGACACAAGAAAATTGCTAAAATCACATTTCCTATTTGGCTTTATGTTGCTGTTACTGGTGTGATTGTTTACTTAATGATAGCACCTTATTATGTATAAAACCCTAAAAATAATCATCCTTATTGCATTGTTTTTATTTCTAACAAATGTAAGTGCACAATGTGCCATGTGTCGTGCGGTACTAGAAAGTGATACGGACCAGTCTATGGCCGAAGGTGTAAACGATGGTATTGTATATCTTATGGCAATACCCTACATTTTAGTTGCTGGGATTGCATTATTGCTATATCGTAAATTTTCAAAAAGTTAAAGCTTTCCTAATTTCTGTAACATAGACCATCTTTTATTGTCTTATGAATAATCCTTGGACGAACTCTTAACAGTTTGTTAGTATGAGTATGTTCACTATTTATGTAACATTGTACCTGTATAACCGCCATTATGATTGAAATAAAAGATCTACACAAGTCCTATAAAATGGGCGCCAACAGCCTTCACGTTTTAAAGGGTATTAATTTTAATGTAAAAGAAGGTGAACTTGTTTCAATTATGGGTTCCTCTGGATCAGGCAAATCAACTTTACTAAATATTTTAGGAATGCTAGATGAGGCCGATGAAGGTTCATATTCACTTGATGGGGTCCCTATTAAAAATTTAAATGAAAAAGTTGCGGCCAAATACCGAAATAAGTTTTTAGGGTTTATTTTTCAGTCATTTAACCTAATCAATTATAAATCTGCCTTAGATAATGTGGCAATGCCACTTTATTATCAAGGAATGCCAAGAAAAGAGCGCGTTGACCGTGCAAATTATTATTTGGAAAAAGTAGGACTGGCTCAATGGTCGCACCATTTGCCAAGTGAACTTTCAGGAGGTCAAAAACAACGTGTTGCCATTGCACGAGCTTTAGCAAGTGATCCAAAAGTACTATTAGCCGATGAGCCTACGGGTGCTCTAGATTCAAAAACTTCACATGAGGTAATGGATTTAATTCAAGGTATTAACGATGAAGGTAAAACTATCCTAATTGTAACCCATGAAAATGATATCGCACAAATGACTAAACGCATCGTGAACTTAAAAGATGGTTTGATTATAGACGACACTAAGGTAGAACAAATTAGAGCGAGTCAATATGTTTGATATAGAACGTTGGCAAGAAATTTTCGAGTCCCTAAGCAAAAATAAGCTACGTACTTTTTTAACCTGCCTATCAGTTGCTTCAGGTATTTTTATTTTAGTTATTTTATTAGGTTTCAGCTCAGGAATTCAAAATGGTGTTAAAGACCAATTTCAGCAAGATGCTACTACCAAAATGAGCATTAGAACAAGAACTACTACCAAAGGTTATAAAGGATTAAATCCAGGAAGAAATATCCAGCTGAAAATGCAAGACTTTTTGGATGTATCTAGAAATTATGATGATTACTTAGAATACCGTTCAGGAAATTATTCTATTTGGGGTAGTCTTATAAATTATAAAAATGAATCTGGAAACTTTCGCGTACAAGGTGTCATGCCAGACTTTCAGTTTATAGCAAATTCCGATATTGCCGAAGGCAGATTTCTTAACGAAGCAGACCTTAACGAATCAAAAAAAGTAATTGTAGTTGGTAACAAGGTAAAAACTGATTTGTTTAAAGGAAAAAGTCCTATTGGCGAATACGTTTCAATTTATGGAATTCAATTTAAGGTTGTAGGGGTTTATTATGATCCAGGTGGAGAGCGCGAAGAAAGTAATGTTTATATACCAGTTACTTCCGCTCAAAAAGCATTTAATGGTGGCGATAGAGTGCGCGATATGACGTTTACAGTCCCTATGTCTAATAGTCTTGATGAAGCATTGCTGTTGTCGCAAAATCTTGTTGCAGGCATTGAATCAGACTTAAAACAGAAATACACTATTGCTCCCGATGATACAGCTGCCATAAGAGTTGATAATACTTTGGAAGAAGCAAAAAAAATATATTCCTTAGTTGATGTTATCAAGGCCGTATTTTGGTTTGTTGGTATCGGTACCATCATTGCAGGTGTTGTGGGTGTCGGGAATATCATGATTATTATCGTGAAAGAACGCACCAAAGAAATTGGAATTAGAAAGGCACTCGGTGCACAACCAATGTCCATTGTTGGCATGATATTACAAGAATCCATTTTTGTAACCATGTTTTCAGGATTATTAGGTTTGGTTTCTGGGTTGGGGTTGCTTGAGTTGGTTGGTCCGAGTATTGAAAGTGATTTTATAAAATATCCGCAAGTAGATTTTAATACAGCATTGGTTACGGTTCTAATTTTAGTAATCGCAGGAACCTTAGCAGGTTTTATCCCTGCCTATAGAGCAGCAAAAATAAAACCTATTATAGCTTTAAGAGACGAATAGTATGTTTAGCAAAGACCGTTGGAACGAAATATTAGAAGCATTAACCGCTAATAAGTTTAGAACTTTTTTAACGGCTTTTGGCGTATTTTGGGGCATTACCATTTTAGTACTATTATTAGCCCTGACAAATGGACTTAAAAATGGCGTTACTGCTAGCTTTGATAACTTTGCCACTAACTCCATGTTTATGTGGGTTCAAAGAACATCAATTCCTTATAAAGGCTTACCTAAAGGCAGACGATTTGATTATAAAGTGGACGACGTACAAGCAATTAAACAAGAATTTCCAGAGTTAAAATATGTGTCTCCAAGAAATTCCTTAGGTGGCTATCAAGGTGCAAGTAATGTAATTAGAGGTACGAAAACTGGAGCTTTCCAAATTTATGGTGATTATCCAGAGTTTATCAAACAAAAGCCGATGGATATCACCAAAGGTAGATTCATTAATTACTCTGATATTAACGATAGCAGAAAAGTTTGCGCAATCGGTCCCGATGTAATAGCTGGCCTTTACGACAAAAATGAAGAAATAATTGGTTCTTACATAAAAATAAATGGTGTTAATTTTATGGTAATTGGAACTTTTAAAATGACCAACAGCCAAGGTGACAGCGAAGAAGAGGCCAATACTATATTTATTCCGTTCACGACATTTGGAAAAGCTTTTAATAGAGGCGATAATGTTGGTTGGATGGCGATTACGGCCCATGATCAAACTAGCATAACCGAAGTAAAAGAAAAAGTATTTGACTTTTTAAAAGTAAGACATCGCGTGCATCCAGATGACCAGCGTGCCATAGGACATTTTGATTTAGCCGAACAATTTGGTCGTGTTAATGGCTTGTTTAATATATTAACCGTGGTAGGTTACTTTGTAGGCGCACTTATTTTAATGTCTGGTATTATAGGAATTAGCAATATCATGCTCATTGTGGTAAAAGAGCGCACTAAAGAAATTGGTGTACGACGCGCGCTTGGTGCTTCACCGTGGAATATAAAATCTCAAATTCTTCAGGAAAGTTTAATACTTACTATTTTGTCAGGCATGGTTGGCGTAGCCTTTTCGGCGGGTGTCATCTATTTGATGAATTATATGCTTTCTGTAAATGGTCCAGTTGAAAATTTCGTGAATCCAAGCGTAAATATGACAGTAGTATTTACCGCATTGACAATTTTAGTTGTTTCAGGTCTGTTGGCAGGGTTAATTCCAGCAAATAGCGCTACAAAAATGAAACCAGTAGACGCTCTCCGTATAGAATAAATATCAAATAAAAATAGCTTATAACATCTCAATAATTAATGATCAGTAATGAAAAGAACCACCACAGTAATAGTTTTAATAGCAATAGTTTTAGGTTTCTCAGTAGCCTTAATCTATTTATGGAAGAAAAACCAAGAGGATCCAATCACCTATACTACAGCCAAAGCATTGGAGCAAACAATTGTAGTTAAAACTATGGCAACAGGAAGTATTGTTCCAAAGGAAGAAGTTTTGATTAAGCCAAACATTTCTGGCGTAGTTGAAGAAATTTACATCGAAGCAGGAGAATTTGTTAAATCAGGTGATTTAATTGCTAAAATTCGAGTAATTCCTAATGTTTCAACTCTGACTACTGCCAAAAATAATATTGCTTCAAACCAAACGTCTGTAGAAACAGCGCAAATAAATTTTAAAAACCAAGAAGCTATTTACAACCGTCAAAAGGCATTATTTGAAAAGGGCGTAATTTCTGCAAACGATTTTGATGGCATTAACAATAGTTATTTGCAAGCAAAACAAAATGTTGAGCAGTCTAAAATATCACTTAACGCTGCAAGACAAAATTACGATATTATTAAAACTGGAACTACCGCAGGGTTAGGAAATAGTGCTCAAACACTTGTTAGAGCTACCGTTTCAGGAATGGTTTTAGATGTACCAATTAAAGAAGGTAATCAAGTAATTGAAGCCAATAACTTTAATGAGGGAACATCAATCGCCTC
This sequence comes from Paucihalobacter sp., assembly GCF_036825875.1. NCBI lineage: Bacteria > Pseudomonadati > Bacteroidota > Flavobacteriia > Flavobacteriales > Flavobacteriaceae > Paucihalobacter > Paucihalobacter sp. The sequence continues at coordinate 42,652 of NZ_DAISXK010000017.1, forward strand.
GATTGCCGATATCAAAAAAATGATTTTTGAAGGAAAAATTGACGAAAGCGAAGTTGGAAAGATTAAGGAAGGTTTACCGCTAGAAATTACAGTTGGAGCTATTGATAATAAAAGTTTTGATGCTGTTTTAGATTATATCGCACCAAAAGGAGTAGAAGAAAATGGCGCTATTCAATTTGAAATTAAAGGTACCTTAGCCGCTATAGAAACGACGTTTATAAGAGCGGGATTAAGTGCTAATGCTTCAATCATTTTAGACAAAGCTGAAAATGTTCTAGCAATAAAAGAAGCTTTAGTTCAGTACGATCCACAAACCAAACAACCGTTTGTAGAAGTAGCAACTGGAGACCAGAAATTTGAGAGACGTGACGTGAAATTGGGTATTAGTGACGGTATTCATGTTCAAATTTTAGAGGGTATTACCACAAACGATGACATTAAGGTTTGGAACCAACTTCAAGGTGTTCCAGAATACGCTCGTAGAAATTAATTTAACTTTTTTGTAACAATTTTAATTATCACTAGTCTTATAAATCAGATTATGAAACACACCACCGTTATATTATTTATCCTAACTATTTTTTCCGTGCAATCACAAGGAAAAAAATGGACACTAAAAGAATGCGTTGAATATGCGTTGGAGAGAAATATTTCTATCAAGCAAAGTGAACTGGATTTAAAGGCTATTGATGCTGATAAACTCGCTGCTTTAGGTAATTTTTTGCCAACATTTAATGCAGGAGCCAATCTAGCTGAAAATACCGGTTTAAGTTTTAATCCAACTACAAACCAACCAGAAACCATTACGTTCTTATCTGCAACAGGAAATATTAATGTAGGTTATACCATTTTTGATGGTTTGAGAAATATTAGACAAGCGCAGCGCGCAGAAATTGCACAGTTGGCGAGCCAATACAGGTTGTCTAAAATGGTAGATGACATCTCTTTATTAGTTGCGAACAGTTATTTGCAGGTTATTTTATTTAAGGCCAATTTAGAAGTTTTGGAAAGCCAGAATGAAGTTACCAAACAACAAATTAAGCAAACGCAAGAATTAGTGGATGGTGGTGTTTTGCCACAAGGTGATTTATTAGACATTTTAGCAACTGATGCTAATGAGGTTCAGGATATTGTTACAGCTCGAAACAATATACAAATATCTTTAATTAGCTTGGCGCAACTGCTTTTAATTAAAGACTTTGAAAATTTTGATATTGAAGATGAAGGATATGATATTGTAAATGTAGATATCGCAAATAAAAGTGTTGATGATATAATTGACTCAGCAAAAGAAAACCGAAGCGAAATAAAAATAGAAGAACAAAATGTACAATTAGCCTTGAAAGATTTGCAGTTAACAAAAGCTGCTTATTTACCGAGGTTAACAGCTTTTTTCGGTTATAATACCAGATATACTAATGCAACGTCTTTTAGTCAAGTAGTCGACCCAGATAACCCTACAGAAACTAGACAAATCGGTGTTGTCGAAGCTACTGGACAGGCTGTAGTAAGTCAATTCCCAAATTTAAATACTATAGAAGTCGCTCCAGAATCATTCTGGGATCAGCTATATCTTAATGATGGTATTGCTTATGGATTAAGTCTTAACATTCCAATACTCAATGGTTTTTCAACACGTTCAAACGTCCTGCGCTCGAAGGTGAATTTAGAACGTGCAAAATATCAATTAGAGCAGGCTGAATTAGATTTGGTGTCCAATATCTATCAAGCATTTGTGGATGCAGAAGGTTCGCTAAAAGCTTATGATGCTGCATTAAAGGCTTTAGAAGCGCAAGAGTTAGCTTTTGAATATGCAAAAGAAAGATTTGATGTTGGTATTATAAATGCCTTAGATTTCAGCCAATCAAAAATAAGGTATGATAATGCAATCATAAACAGCAATCGTGCTAAGTATGATTATATATTCAAATTAAAAGTATTGGAATTATATTTTGGTATTCCTGCTACAGAATTAAAATTTTAAAGATGAATAAAAAAGTTAAAATAATTATTGGTGTTGTCGTTCTGCTGGTGGTTGTTTTAGTGGCTGGCAAATCTCAAGGCTGGTTTGGTAAAAAAGACGACGCTAAAACAGTTGAAGTTAAAATCATAGCGCCCATCAATATTTTTGAAAAGGTATCGGCTACGGGAAAAATACAGCCTTCAACTGAAGTGAAAATTTCAAGTGAAGTATCTGGTGAAATCATAGAATTGCCTTTTAAAGAAGGACAAAAAGTAAACAAAGGCGATTTACTAGTAAAAGTAAATCCCGACTTAATCCAAGCCGCATTAAATAGATCTCAGGCTGGTTACCTGAATGTCCAAGCTAATTTAAGCCAGGCCGAAGCCACTTTAAAAGAAGCTACCGCCAATTACGAGCGAAATAAAAGTTTGTTTGAACGTGGTGTCATTTCTAAGGCTGACTGGGATAGGTCTATCGCTAATTACGAAGGTGCTGTGGCTGCAAAAAATTCGGTGTATTACAGTGTTCAAAGTGCTGCCGCTACTGTTAATGAAGCTAGAGATAACTTAGCAAGAACGACTATTTATGCACCAATTGACGGCACTATTTCTTTGTTAAGTGTAGAGTTAGGCGAGCGTGTAGTAGGAACGCAGCAAATGGCAGGAACTGAAATTTTGAGGGTTGCCAACCTCAATATAATGGAAGTTTTAATGGATGTGAATGAAAATGATATTGTAAAAGTACAAGTTGGAGATACTTCTATTGTAGAAGTCGATGCGTATCCGAAACGGGAATTCAGTGGTATTGTTACCGAAATCGCAAACTCAGCTCAAGGAACTTTGGCGGCTGATCAGGTTACTAATTTCAAGGTAAAGGTCAGAATTCTTGAATCATCATATCAAGATTTACTTAATGACAAGCCAGATGGCTATTCGCCTTTTAGACCCGGAATGACCGCAACTGTAGATATAATAACAGAAAAAAGATTTAATATTCTTGCAGTTCCAATTAGTGCAGTTGTAATCAAAACCGATACCTCAGAAGTTAAAAAGTCTGTAGCCGAAAAATACAAGCAGGTTAAAATTATAGGTGATGAAGAAAAGTTTGAATGTGTTTTCGTGAAAGAAAATGGAGAAGCGAAACTTAGAGTTGTAACGACAGGTATTCAGGATAATGCCAATATCGAAATAGTTTCAGGCCTAAATGAAAATGAAGAGGTAATAATAGGCCCTTACAATCTGGTGTCAAAAACATTGGAACCTGGTGATAAAGTATCTGTTAAAAAAGATACATCAAAACAGTAAAAATTGTCATATATACTTTCAATAGAAACGTCAACAACTAATTGCTCGGTAGCTTTATCGAAAGAAGGTGACACTATTGCTTTAAAAGAAGACAACAGCCATAATTATTCTCATGCAGAGCTATTACATCAATTTATCGAGGAAGTATTAGCCGAAGCCGAAGTTTCAATAAATCGACTCTCAGCCATTGCCGTAAGTAAAGGTCCTGGTTCTTATACAGGATTGAGAATTGGCGTTTCTGCTGCTAAAGGACTATGTTTTTCACTCGACATCCCATTAATTGCTATTTCAACTTTAGAGAGTTTGGCCAATCAAGTAACTGTAGAAAATGGATGTATTGTTGCAATGCTTGACGCACGAAGAATGGAAGCTTACACGGCTGTTTACAATTTCAGACATGAACTTGTTAGAGAAATTAAAGCAGAAATTCTCTCTGTCAATAGTTTTGAAGACATTTTAAAGCATCAAAAAGTGGTGTTCATTGGTAATGCCGTTAATAAGTTTTCATCGCTGATAGAAAGTGCTAAAGCAACATTTGTTTATCATAAGCTACCATCAGCAAACGATATGAGTTCACTGGCATTTCAACAATTAAAAATAGGCAAAACCGAAGATGTTGCCTATTTTGAACCTTTTTATTTAAAAAATTTCATCGCTTTAAAATCTAAACGTTAATCCTTGTTCTGTATAAGCACTCTGTGCGGATAAGGTATTTCAATCCCTGCTTGATCTAAGGCTATTTTTGCAGCTTCCATAATCTCAAAATAAACTACCCAATAATCTTCAGCTTTACACCACGGTCGTACTGCAAAATTTACCGAACTTTCGGCTAGGGCTAAAACATTTACACTAGGTTGAGGTTCTTGTAATACTTTTGGATGTGTACTAATAACATTCAGTAAGACTTCTTTTGTCTGCTTAATGTCAGAATCGTAGTGAACACCAAATACCAAGTCAACACGTCGAGTTCCGTTTACAGTATAATTCACGATATTGCCGTTGGATAACGACCCATTTGGGAGAATTATTTCTTTATTAGAAAGACCAGTTAACCTTGTTGTAAAAATTTCAATTTCTTTAACTACACCCATTTCTCCTTGGGCTTCTATCAGGTCGCCAATTTTAAATGGTTTAAATATCATTATCAAAGCACCACCAGCAAAATTAGCTAATGAACCTTGCAAGGCAAGACCAATTGCTAAACCCGCGGCAGCTAAAATAGCAGCAAACGAGGTAGTTTCAATGCCAATAATACTTAGAACAACTAGAAATAATAATATCTTGAGAGTCCATTTTAACAAGTTTCTCAAGAATTTTTTTAAACTTTCATCATACGATGCTTTTTCCATTAAACGTCCTACGCTTTTCAGAATTAATTTTATAAACCATGACCCTACAATGAAAATTATAACAGCGCCAATTAGTTTCGGGCCAAATTCAAGTATTAGTTCATAGCCTTTTTCAGTCCATTTTTCCATTTCCATTTATTTGAATTTATGTTAAAAAAATAACGCTGTTAATTTAAATTAACAGCGTTATAAATATTTTTAGATATATGCAATTTTACAAACTTCCTATAAAATTTACAAGTTTTATAATATCTTCTTCATTTTTAGTTTTTATTTTATTTTTCTTAATAAAAGTTGAAATTTCTTTTTCGTTATTCGGAAAAACACTCGGAATATCTTTTGTTCGAGAAGGCAAATACAAAATACTATCGTCTTTTAATTTTATGTAATAAGTATCATCCTCTCTTCTAAATTTAGCTGGTTTGTCTTGGTCATAAGATGAGGTTGCTGGAATTTTATCATAATATTTAATGCGCTCTTCTTTGAGAAGTTGTACATTATTTTCATCAGAAACAATTACTAAAAAACCTTTTTTTGATACACCTCTGTCGGTGGTGTAAGCAAAACTTTTATAAATTTTATTCTCATTGAGAAAAATCACTTCATAATCATTATTGGCAATGTCCAAAGCTATTGGGGTTTGACCAGCTCCCAGTAATATCTCCATTTCGCTTATAAAAGCATTGTATCTTCCACTGTAAATTTTATCTTCAAAATTTTTAATTTTTACACTTTGGTAGCTTTCTTCTATATAAGGAGAACCCATTGCTCCAGATATTGCCCTGCTTACGTTTTTTGGAGCAAAACCAACCTCTGAGGCAAGGTCTACATTGATACCTTGAGAAAATATAAAATGCGGAAGCACTGAAAAAATGAGGATGAAAGTTTTTAAAGGAAATTTTGACATAAATTTTTTGTTTTAGTTTTTATTTAATAATGCATTAACCCACCAAATATGAGTTTTTTTTTATAAATGAAAAATTATAACATGTTAATTAAGATAATTTTAACCGTTTAAGGCCTCAACCGTTAAAACGTCATCATTTAGCATCTCCTTAAGCATTGTTTCTATTCCGTTTTTCAGGGTAAATGTAGAAGAAGGACAACCGCTACAAGCGCCTTGCAGTATTACGCTTACTCTTTTAGTAATTGGGTTGTATGACTGAAATTCTATGTTACCACCATCACTAGCGACAGCGGGCTTAATATATTCCTCAAGTATGCTTATTATTCGTTTCGACGTTGTGTCTAACGCGCTGTTAATGGCGTCTTCTTTATCGATTTTAATTTGTGTATTTACTTCATTCTGATACACGGCATCTTCAACAACAGTTTTTCCAGTCTCCAAAAAATGCTTGATAAATTCACGTAATTCTAAGGTAATATCATCCCATTCAGCAATATCATACTTTGTTATTGAAACAAAATTATCATCAAAAAAAACACTTTTCACAAAAGGAAACTGGAATAATGCCAGCGCCAGTGGAGCAAATTTGGTGTCGTCTATAGAATTAAACTCGATGCTTTGAATGACTATTTTTTTGTTAGCAACAAACTTTAAAACACTGGGATTTGGAGTGCTTTCAGCATATACAGTGACAGCTGTTTTTGTGACGATATTTTCTGCAGTAATAATAGTCTTGCCACTATTTATAAAAGCTTCAATTTGCTCTGCGACTTCATTTTGCACATCTTTCCATTCAACGATATCATAACGTTCAATAGCAATAAAGTTTGAAGCGATATAAACCTTTTTTACAAAAGGTAAATAAAACAATTCTTGCGCTAGAGGTGACGGTTTAGCTTCATCTATGTTATTAAATTCAAAGTTTCCGTTGGGGACTAAAAACTGGTCAGCCTCAAATTTTATGATACTTTCTTTATTGGTTAGTTTTACAGTAATTTTCATTTTCATTTTTTCTTGGTACAAAAGTATAAAACCTAAATCATATCAGGTGTTAAGTTGGGTCTCAAAATGCTTTTTTTATGATTAAATTTTACTGTACTTGTAGAATATTTCTTATTTTTCACGACTAAATTTTTATGTCATAATTATACCTAATGTTCCTCAACCATATCAATTTCAATTTTATTTGCTGTAAAAACCTTATAGTAAACAGATTAAAATATGTCTACCTGTTTTTGATTTTTACTATCGGCATTTCGTCAAATGCTCAAGATATAATTATGGTTGATGGCACTTTTAACCGATGCGCCCCAGATATGTTTTACGATTCAGGAGGGGAATTTGGTAATTATGGCAATAATGAAAATTTCGTTACAACCATATGCCCCCAAAACCCTGATGATTTTATAATTCTTAATTTTTTAGCGTTTAGCTCTCAATTAAATCAGGATATTATGACCATTTATGATGGTGTTGATACCACGGTTAGCGTACTGGGAAGTTTTACTGGTGTAGCTAGTCCTGGTTTTATATCTGCAACATCTGCTAACACGAGTGGTTGTTTAACCATTGAATGGGTAACTAATGCCAGCGGAAACACTTTTGGTTGGGAGGCCGAAATTTTATGTGCCTCTCCCTGCCAAACTATAACTCCAACTATAAATGAAACAAATCCAACTCCAAATGGGTCTGGTATCATAACAATTAATCCTGGAGAAACTATAAGTTTTGAAGGCACCGCTGTTTTTTCTGACGATGATTCATCGGCTTTATATGAATGGGATTTTGGTGACGGAAATTCTGCGTTTGGAACAGTCGTAAGTAATATCTTTAATAATCCAGGAACGTATGTAGTTGAATTTACTGCCTCCGATAATAATCCTCAAGGATGCGGAGTTACAGCCTCGATTACGGTGGTTGTTTTAGGGCCTAACGTAGTAGTTGATCAGGATACATTTACAGTTGAGCAATTGGTTTTAGACGTTTTAATCGATAGCCCATGTGCGCAGGTTTCTAATATTGTTTCCTCAACTGGAATTAATTTCGGTTCAACTCTGCCAAATGGAATAGGATATTTTATTAGTAATGGGATTGATTTTCCATTTGAAGAAGGATTGTTGATTACCTCTGGTGATGCGAGTCAAGCTGGTGGACCAAATAATGTTACAATGAGTGCTGGTTCGTGGCCGGGTGACAACGATTTAAATAATGCTGTAGGAATTACTTCTAATGACGCGTCATATATTCAATTTGATTTTGTACCGCTTGCAAACTCAATAAGCTTTGAATTTTTAATGGCCTCCGAAGAATATGATCAAGGTTCTTTTGAGTGCGATTTTTCTGATGCATTTGCATTCCTTCTAACCGATTTGGAAGGTAATACAACCAATTTAGCTGTGTTACCTGGTACAAATACGCCAATTTTAGTTACAAATATTCATCCTTTTAATGGTTTTTGCCCGGCTATAAATGAAGAATTTTTTGGAGGTTATACTAATTTTAATCAACCTCCGACTGCTTTTGATGGCCGAACAGCTATATTCACCGCTCAGTCGGATGTCATACCTGGTGAAACTTATACTATTAAGTTAGTAATTGGAGATGACAATGATAGTCTTTTGGATTCAGGGGTGTTTTTAAAGGCAGGAAGTTTTAATCTCGGTGGAGATCTTGGCGAAGACCGAACAATTGCAGCTGATAATGCGCCTTGCGATAATGATTTAGTTATTTTAGAAACAGATTTATTGGCCGCCGATCATATCTGGTTCAAAGACGGAGTTGTAATAGACGGCGAAACAAGTTCTACTTTGGAGGTTACTCAGTCAGGCGTTTATAGCGTTGATTTTTCTTTTTCTGGAGTTTGCCAAGGTTCTGATGCAATAGTAATTGAGTTTAGAGATGTGCCCGAAATAGAGGATTTGTCAGATTTGTCCATTTGTAGTTTCTCAGGCTTAGGCACCTTTAATCTTACAGAAAACAATGCATTGATAATAGGAGGGCAAGACCCAGACGAATTCGTTATAAGTTATCATTCTACTGAACAAGAGGCAATGGATAATTTAAACCCCTTACCAGATAGTTATGATAACATTTCAAATCCTCAAACGGTATTTGTCAGAATTGCAAATATATCTCAAACCTGCTTTTTAACAGAATCGTTCCAGCTGATAAGTAATGTTCTAAATGTTCCTGGAGATATCTCTCCCTTCAATTTATGCGATGATACAGTGGCGGACGGTTTTACCTCATTTACTTTAACAGAAAGGGACGCAGAAGTGGTTGGTGCTGAAGATTCATCGATGATGCAAGTGAGTTATCATTTAACTCAAGCTGATGCAGACAATAATTTGAATCCTCTAGCCAGTCCTTATACTAATGTCTCCAATCCGCAAACTGTTTTTATCAGATTGCAATCAGTTGGTGATGACAATTGTTATAACACATCCACCCTCAACCTCACCGTGACCGCAAATCCTGAAGCCAATTCACTTTCCG
>NZ_DAISXK010000018.1:0-49302 GCF_036825875.1 Paucihalobacter sp.
TAACCGTTTTACAAAAAGATGGTAAAATTTGGTTACAAGACCAAAATGGGAATTACAGCGAAATCGTTGCTACTGATGTTATGGGAAGTAACGGCGTGATTCACGTGATTAATAGCGTTGTGATGCCAAAGTAATTTTCAATTCTTGTTTATTATTTGATTGAGTGGCTAGATAATTTCAATCTTGCTGCTCTGAAAAAGGGAATAATAGACATGCCGAAAGAAAATTGCTATGAAAAGGAGGAAAGCACTTGCCAAATGGCAGGTGCTTTTTTTATAGAACTTGAAACACAAGGCTTAATTGGTATAATTTCAAATATAAATTGCAGATGCGTAATTTGTAAGTTTAAAGACAGTAAATAAGAAATAGTATCAGTGATGACAGATTTAGTCTACAATAGCCTTACCTTTGCAACTAATATAAAAATGACACCACTATTTGTTCAGTCATTTTATAAACAAATTATATGTCATTTAATTCATTAGGTTTGTCTGACGCCCTATTAAAAGCGGTCAGTGCTCAAGGTTATACGCAACCATCACCCATTCAACAAAAAGCAATTCCTTTAATTTTAGAACGTAAAGACGTTTTAGCATCTGCGCAAACAGGTACTGGAAAAACGGCAGGATTTACCTTGCCAATGCTACAAATATTATCACAACAGCCTGTTTTACGCAATCGTCCAGTTAGAGCTTTAGTGCTCACGCCAACGCGAGAGCTAGCGGCTCAAGTTTATGAAAATGTAAGAGATTATAGCGCTTATGTAGATATCAAAAGTGCGGTTATTTTCGGCGGAGTGAATCAAAAATCACAAGTATCAACCTTGCGACAAGGTGTTGATGTGCTCATTGCCACGCCAGGTAGATTATTAGATTTACACAATCAACGGTTACTGTCATTAAACAATATCGAAATACTTGTTTTAGATGAAGCCGATCGTATGCTCGACATGGGTTTTTTGAGAGATATAAAAAAAATTATGGCTTTAATGCCGGCCAAGCGACAAAATTTATTGTTTTCGGCTACGTTTTCAAAGGATATCAAATCGCTAGCTAACTCTATTTTAAATCACCCAGTGTTGGTTGAGGCTACCCCAGAAAATACCACTGTAGATAAAATTAACCAGCAGGTGTACCACGTTGACAAAGGCGCGAAGTCCGATGTACTGGTAAAGTTAATTTCGGAAGGTAATTGGGAGCAAGTTTTAGTTTTTACCCGTACCAAACACGGCGCAAACAAACTCACCAAAAAATTGTTAAGCAGTAATATTTCCGCTTTAGCCATTCATGGTAATAAAAGTCAAGGTGCACGAACGAAGGCCTTAGAAGGATTTAAAAAAGGTACTATTAGAGTTTTGGTAGCAACAGATATTGCTGCACGTGGATTAGACATACCGTTATTGCCACATGTAGTTAATTTTGAATTGCCAAATATTTCAGAAGATTATGTGCATCGTATAGGTCGTACTGGCCGAGCTGGTGCAAGCGGTATCGCCATTTCCCTGGTAAGTGCTGACGAAAAAACATACCTAAGAGATATTGAAAAATTAGTTGGATTAAGAATTCCGAGTGATGTTATCTCAGGATTTTTACCAGATCCGAACGCGCCAACCGAAATTGAAAAACCGCAGCGCCAGCAGCGCTCACGGCCAAGAGCGGCTAGGTCAACAGGCGACAGAAATGCGAAAACTGCTGGTTCTGGCAATAGAAACAACCAACGCAGACCAAGTCGCAATAGCAATCGACGATCTGACGAGTTAAATTAGCTTATGCAACACTCTAACGATCCCTTGCATGGTAAAACTTTAGAAGCCATTCTAAACGAATTGGTGACTCATTTTGGTTGGGAGTATTTGGGTGAGACCATCCGGATTAATTGTTTTAAAAGCAACCCAAGTATAAAATCTAGCTTAACTTTTTTAAGAAAAACGCCTTGGGCACGATCTAAGGTGGAGCAGTTGTATATTAAAATGTTGAAGCGTAAATACTGAAAATTTAATTTTCAGTATTTACGCTCTAACTCCTTGGTATCAATATTAAAAAATTGCGAAAAATCTTTTTGTTTAGTTTATTGTGTTTATCATAGGTATATCATGATAGGCTTAAATATAAAGAAAAACTGGTGTTAATCAGATTCTTCATCCGACTCAAAAGGAATAACTTCCACATCATATTCTGCCTCAGTAAACTCATCTCTACTCATCCAATATTCAGAAGTGGTCATCACATAGCTATAATCGCCTTTTGGTTCTAAGTTCCAAATAATGCTCTCGGCGTCATCAAAGGCTTCTTTGCCGGCTAAATGATCGGCATACAAACGTTTAATGATACTATTTTTTGCGAGGGTTTTGTCCAAGGCTTTCAGTACGTTTTCTTTGGTCACATCTTCGTTAGGTGTGATTTGAAATTCTACCGTCGTGGCTTTGGTGTTAAAAAATGTGCCGTTATAGGCTTGGTACAACAACTGATTGATATTAAACAATTGATGGTGCAAGGAAATATCACTGTACTCTTCAGATACTTTATCTATCAACATGTCATGTGAAATTTGGTCAATTTGTCCTTCACCTAATTCTTCAGATAATTTATAATCTAGTACAATAGCCGCAGCTTCACTGGGTTCAAAATCGGTAATCGCCATGGTGAGTAATTCTTTAAGCTCACTAGGTTTCGAATTGGCAGCATCTGGAAATCCAAAACGGTCTAACAAAGCGATGTAATCGTCATTAGTCCAAGCATTGTGAAGTTGTTCAACAGTTTTGACACTGTTAATAATTATATGGTATTTCATAGGTTAAGTAATTTATAAATTAAATAGTTTATGAGTTTACTTATTGCTGTCAATAAAAAAGTTGTATTTACAACATTTTCAGCACTTAACGCATAAACTCATAAACTGTAATAATTATTTTTTTCGCAATTCAAACAAATCTTTACGTCTGTCTTTTAAATTTCGAACGCTTCCAAATTGGTTCAATTCGCGCAGTAAATCTAAATCTACATCGGCAATTAAAATCATTTCGGTATTTTGAGTGGCTTCGGCCTTTACTCCGTTTGACGGGAAAGCGAAATCACAAGGTGTAAACACCATTGATTGCGCATACTGAATATCCATGTTGTGTACTTTAGGTAAGTTTCCAACACTTCCGGCAATTGCCACGTAACATTCGTTTTCAATAGCACGGGCCTGAGCACAATGTCTTACGCGTGAAAAGCCGTTTTGGGTATCCGTTAAGAATGGCACAAACAGAATATCCATGCCTTCATCGGCTAGTAATCTGCTTAATTCTGGAAACTCAGAATCGTAACAAATTAAAATACCAATTTTACCACAATCTGTATCATAAGCTTTTAATTGCGTTCCACCTGTCATACCCCAAACCTTGGCTTCATCTGGAGTGACGTGTAATTTTTCGTAGCGTTCCATACTGCCATCTCTTCTGCATAGGTATCCGACATTGTAAAGTCGGTCATTAACGATTTCTGGCATACTCCCAGTTATAATATTGATATTATACGAAATCGCCAATTTTGAAAAACGCTGCACGATTTCAGAAGTATGCTTTGCTAATTCTCTAATGGCAGCAGCTTCGCCTAAATGGTTATTATCAGCCATCAACGGTGCGTTGAAAAACTCAGGGAATAACGCGAAATCACTTCGGTAACCTGAAACTGCATCAACAAAAAATTCGGCTTGTTGCATTAAGTCGTCTAGATTTTTGTATAAACGCATTTGCCACTGAATCAATCCTAAACGGACGATTTTTTTAATAGTGGTCGCTTTTTTATCAGGTTTTTCGTAATAAATATTATCCCATTCCAGCAATACAGCATATTCTTCGGAAGATGTATCGCCTTCTAAATAACCTTTTAAAATTCGGGTTGGGTGAAAATCATTCGACATCTGGAAATTTAATACCGGATCGTGAATTTCCTGATGTTTCACTTTATCGATATATTCCTTCGGACTAAGTGTGTTTGAGAATTTGTGATAATTTGGTATGCGACCTCCAAAAGCAACGCCACGTAAATTGAGGCGCTCGCATAATTCTTTACGATAATCATATAAACGACGGCCTAGTCGTAAACCGCGATATTCGGGACGGATAAACACATCAATGCCGTACATTACGTCGCCATCGGGTCGGTGTGTGCTAAAGGTATAGTTTCCGGTAATATCTTTGTAGGTATGATGGTCGTCAAACTGGTTGTAATCTACCAAAATAGACAGCGCACAGCCTGCGATTTGGTTGTTAACTTTTATAACTACTTGACCGTCGGGAAAGTTGGTGATTAATTTTTCAATTTGTGGTTCTTTCCAATAAGCCTCTGGCATATTGGGATAAGAAGCAACCATAGCTTGTTTAAATTCGTTGTAATCTTCAATTTTAAGATATTCTAACTCGATATTTTCGATTTCTTGCATGTATATATTTAATAAGGATTTTGAAATAACTCCAAGATAAGCCAATTAAAATAAGTGAGCAAGAATTTAATAATTACTTAATAAAATTTAGAAAATTGGTTTGGTAATTTATTCAGGTTTGATAAATTTTACTCAGAACAGCAATTTTAAAGAAATAGATATTAAGCATTATATACTCAATATTTAGGTCTTGATTTCGGAAAGAAGAATCTATCAAACGCTAAAATAATTCCAGGCGTATTATTTTTGATAAGTCCTTCAAACACATTTTCGGAAATAATGGCACCAACAAAGCCTTTAATACTATTGTATTTACCCAATAGTTTGTTGCTTAAAAGTGTATAGCCGAGTTTAATACCACCTGAAGCTAAATTAGATTTTACTTCGTCATCATTCACAAAATGATTTAGCGAATCTTTGGCAATTTTAAATGGATTTAAAGAATCTACTACATCAGTAAATGATTGCCTTAAAAGCACCTCTTTTTCTTGCTTATCAATTTTGAGTTGCGCAATATTTTGAAGTAGCGTGTCATGGTGAGATAGTTTTGTTTGAGCCATGTTAATGAAATTTATGTGTTGTTAGATATTTTGAAAACTATACTATTAATTATTGGTTTTAGAATTAATGCTTTATTGGCAATTATTAAAATCCCCGTGATAATAATATAGATACCGGTTACGCTTAAAAAGCCGTACAGGTAGCTTTCAAAAACATAGGATAAATAGATACCCAAGCTGACACTCAAAAAAAGAAGTATAAACAAAACGGCTATACCTATAATGAGGTACTGAATTATTCGCGCGCTTGTAACAGCGATGCGCTCGGTTATTTGAAGCTGTAATAGTTCTTTTGAAGTTTGTAGATAAGATTTAAAATCGTCTGTTAATGATTCTAATTTTGTGGTACCAGTCATTTTGATTATTGTTTGCTATTAAAAAAATAAGCCGAAAAGTTTTTGGCTTTCCGGCTTATTGCCAATACTTAGGTTAAGTTACTCGATATAACGTTTAAAAATTACGTTTTATAAATTGTGTTTATTCGGATTTGACATTGCATTGGCTTTTTCTTCGACATGTCGGGAAGCTTTTTCAGCTTTATGTACTAAGTCATCATATCCATCACTTACTTTGTGTTTTACATCGTTAGCAAGATTTTTGGCGCTATTTGCAAGGTCTTTAGCTCCATTTGCAATGTTGTGTCTTGTCTTGCTCCCTTTACTCGGTGCAAATAACACTCCTATAGCTGCACCAACTAAAGTGCCTATCATTAACGCGCCAATTATCTTGCCTGAACTATTTGAATTTTCCATTTTTTTATTTTAAGTAGATTATTTAATTGTTTTTTTTGGTAGATTTTTAGAGTACTTTTTTACCTTGGATTAATCGAAAAATAATAGCTATTACGGCAATTACTAGCAGTATATGAATAATATTTCCAACGTTAAAGGCAAAAAAACTAACTGCCCAAATTATTAGTAAAATAACTGCAATTGTGTATAATAAATTTCCCATTTTTTATGTGTTTTATTAATTATTTGTTGTTTACCTAGTTATTAGAATAAAGAAGAGCAGTGTGTTTTTGAGGGACACCACTCTTCTTATCCAACCACCAACTAATTATTTTTTTTGTTAAGATCAGAAAGAACAGTTTTATTGTCAACCTTTTCTTTTCCGTTTCTTTTGGTTTGTTTATCTTTTACATCGCTTTTTCGCGAGACTGAGGCGTGCTTATTGGTTCCTGTGTTACCAACTTTTGAATTTTGTTTTGAATCGTTTTGTGCTTCTTTTTTGTTGCCTTCTTTTGTGCTCATTGGATTAATTTTTTTAGGTTAATAAGATTTGAAACCAATCATCTGTGATGTGCAGATTCACTGTTATTTGTTATACAAAGATGGCACTTATTAAGGAGGGAATTATTATAAAGAAGTATGATTAAATTACAAAATTCACAGATTTTCAAGGTTTTGCTTTCTCTTCGCTTTTAATTTTTTGAAGTAAGTAGGCGTTAAACCAGTGATTTTTTTAAATTGATTTGATAAATGAGCAACGCTACTATAATTGAGTTTATAGGAAATCTCAGTAAGGTTTAATTCGTCGTAAAGTAATAATTCTTTTACTTTTTCAATTTTATGAAGTATAATGTATTGTTGAATGGTAATTCCTTTTACATCCGAAAAGCAATTTGACAAATATGTATAATCTAAATTGAGTTTTTCGCTGATATAATCGGAATAGTTTACTTTGGGTAATTCTTCTGAATAGTGAATCATCTCTACGATGACTCCTTTTATTTTTTCTATTAGAATATTTTTCTTATCATCTAATAACTCTAAGCCAGAGACTGCGAGATTTTGTTTTAACTTCTCACGTTGGCTGTCAGTTATACTCGAAAGTAATTCTACAGTGCCTAATTCCACCGAGGTATAAGGAATGCCTAACTTTTTAAGTTCATCCTTGACTACCATTTTACAACGAAGACTTACCATATATTTTATGTAAAGCTTCATAGTTCTTGTGGTTTGGTTTAAATTAAATACGTCATGCGTGTCACCTAAATAATTAAAAAGATCTATAAATCTTCGTAACCACTTTTAATCACTGTAGATATCATTTTAAATTGCTCTTTAGCAGAAAAATGATGTCTAGTGTGTGCTGGTATAATGATTCCTTCGCCTTTTGCTAGGTTGAAGTCTTTTTTATTCATGTTTAAAGAGGCAGCGCCATCTATTATCTGTATGTAGGTATCAAAGGGCAGTAGTTTTTCTTCAAGTTCTTCTCCAGCATCAAATGATGTTGCTGTAATATTTCCTGTTATTTTTTTTATGATAGTTTTACTCACTACAGCATTAGGCAAATACTCAATGATTTCAATGATTATGTGCGACTTTGCTTTTTCTAATTCTATATTTGTTGTTGAATCTTTCATCTTTGTTTTAAATTGCTTATAAGGTTAAATGAGCACTACTCAGTTATAGGTTTTTTTATGTTGATGCATATAGTGCCAAAACAATGTGCGATTTTATGATTAAAACAAATTTTAGAACTTTTGCCCATTTAGTACTTATTTATGATCAACCTACGTAAAGGTGGGGCTAAAAATTGGATAATGTGTTACATTTAAGTATAAATAAGTAGCGTATTTTAGTAATAATATAAAAAAAAAGCAATCTAATGGCTTAAGATTGCTTTTTAAATGTTGATAATAAAACGATTTTGGGTGCTTTAATTATTATCGGAAAATAGATCTTGAAACGATTGACCTACATTATTTAAATCAGCGTTAAATTTGGTTTTAAAACTTTGCCAATCACTAGTATTTAATGAATAGTTGTTGAGACGCGCGCGTAATTCAGCATTTTGCTCTCTTAAGTCAGCCACACGACGACCTCTGGCTTCATCTAAGGTTTTACCAGGTTCGTTGATTTTGTTCTGTAATTTCTCTATATTTTCGTTATTTTTTTTTATTTCCTCCATAGCATCCTTCTTAAAGTCTTGATACTCTTCGTTCATTTTGCGTTGCTCCTCATTTAGTTGTGATGAAGTGTTTTCGTAGACATCATTTGTATCATCAACTTTACTGTCGTTGGATTTACAACTCAATAAAAATGCAGCAATCATTAGAAAACTTGTTGTGTAAATAAGTAGATGTTTCATTATGTTTATGTTTAGGTTCGTTTTGATTTAAAAAAGTTCAGATTTATATTAGGAAGTAAAAAGTACAGGTTTTGAGATCCCTGTACTTTTTTTAATTGATCAAATGTTCTACTAACTTTGTAAGCTAAATAGTCCCCTTTCCATTTGAAAAATTAGAATCCTAATAAAATTAATGATACTCTAAAAAACTTAAGCAAATTTACTGCGGTTACTCTTGTATAATGTTACAAAAACTTGAAGTTAGATTACATATTTTACATATTACGCAGGATGACAAATTAAAAGCATCTAAATATCAGTTATTTAAAACAGTTTTGATTAAATAAATATGTAAAGTGCTGTCGAAGTTTAAGTTTGACAATGCTTTGGAATTTGGCTATTTCAATATTGTAGAGACAAAGCTTTCAATAGCGCCGGCCTTATGTTCTGTGAGGTGCTTTATAAAAGCACTGCCAATAATAGCGCCTTTAGCGTATTGTGTAGCTTGGTTAAACGTTTCTTTGTCCTTAATACCAAAACCCACAATCTGAGGATTGTTGAGTTGCATAGCATGAATGCGCTTGAAATACGCTTCTTGTTCTGTTCCGAAGCCAGTTTGGCGACCCGTAACGCTCGCGCTGCTTACCATATAAATAAAACCTTCTGAAATGCCATCGATAAAACGAATGCGCTCATCTGAAGTTTGTGGTGTAATTAAGAAGATATTAATTAAACCATGTTTTTGAAAAATTTCCTTATAGGAATCATTATAGACATCTGCTGGTAAATCAGGTACAATCAAACCATCTATACCAACTTCTTGACATTTTTGGCAAAATGCTTCTACACCAAATTGTAAAATGGGATTGAAATATCCCATAATAATTAAGGGGATTCTCACGGTTTCGCGAATATTTTTAAGTTGATTAAACAACAGTTCACTAGACATACCGTTTTTTAGAGCCGCCGTAGAACTATCCTGAATGGTTGGTCCGTCAGCCAATGGATCGCTAAAAGGTAAACCAATTTCTATCATGTCAACACCGCTGTTTTCTAAAGATTGGATAATACCAACTGTATCATCCAGTTTTGGATAGCCGGCAGTAAAATATATAGAAAGCAATTTTTCAGGAGCTTTTAGTTTTTCGGTAATTCTGTTCATCGTAATGGATGTTTAAAACAAATAATGAATTTATAATTTGAAATATTTAATATAGGTATCTAAATCTTTGTCGCCACGTCCGGAAAGATTAATCACTATAATATCTTCTGGTCTAAAGGTTTTGTAATTGAATACCGCCAAGGCATGTGAGGTTTCTATAGCTGGAATAATGCCTTCTAGCTGACTTAATTCTAAACCTGAGGTCATGGCGTCATCATCGGTAATGGCTATAAATTCGGCTCTTCCAGTTTTATACAAATGGGCGTGCATGGGTCCAACGCCCGGGTAATCTAAACCAGCCGAAATAGAATAAGGTTCCGTTATTTGTCCGTCATTGGTTTGCATCAATAAAGTTTTACTACCGTGAATAATGCCTTCACGACCTAAAATAGAGGTTGCAGCACTTTCACCCGAATGCACACCTTTTCCAGCCGCCTCAACCGCAATTAGTTTTACATTTTCATCCTCAAGATAATGGTAAAAAGCACCTGCGGCGTTACTGCCACCGCCAACACAGGCCATGACGTAATCGGGATTGCTTCGGCCTTCTTTTTCTTGAAGTTGCCATTTTATTTCTTCGGAAACTACTGCTTGAAAACGTGCCACCATGTCAGGATATGGATGCGGACCAACCACCGAACCAACGATGTAATGTGTGTTTACTGGATTGTTAATCCAATCGCGCATGGCTTCGTTAGTGGCATCTTTTAAGGTTTTACTGCCCGATTTTGCTGGTACCACTTTGGCGCCTAACATTTTCATTCTGGCAACATTCGGCGCTTGGCGTGCAATATCAACTTCGCCCATATATACAACGCATTCAATACCCATTAGTGCGCAGACGGTAGCAGTGGCAACACCGTGTTGTCCGGCGCCAGTTTCGGCAATAATACGGGTTTTACCTAAGCGTTGTGCTAAAAGAATTTGCCCAATTGTATTGTTTACTTTATGTGCTCCTGTGTGGTTGAGGTCTTCTCGTTTGAGGTAAATTTTGGTGTTAAATTTTTCGCTTAATCGCTTGGCGAAATACAAAGGCGTTGGGCGGCCAACGTAGTCTTTTAACAGCGCGTGAAATTCTTCTTGAAACGATGGTTCTGCTGTAATTTTTAAATAATTTTGGCGTAACTCTTCGATGTTTGGGTAGAGCATTTCTGGAATGTAGGCGCCACCAAATTCGCCGTAATAGCCTTTTTCATTAACATTGTAACTCATAGCATTTTTTTTAATTGTTCTAATTTTTCTTTGTTTTTCAATCCTGGTTCTTTTTCAAATTTACTGTTTACGTCTATAGAATAACAGTATTTCGATATAGGGTTTTGTTTAAAATCTTCAAGTGCTTGCATAGATTCTAATCCAATACCACCGCTTAAAAAGTAGGGTTTGGAAGACGGATAGGCGCGTAATAAATTCCAATCAAATGTGTAACCATTGCCACCAGGAAGTGCGCCTTTGGTATCGAAAAGAAAATAATCACAGCAATGCTCGAACGCTTTTAATTGCTCGAAATTAAAGTGTTCGCCTACCGAAAAGACTTTGATGATTTCTATATGTTTACTTGGAAAAGTTTGCGTAATTTTTGTTTTAAGTGCGTTGCAAAATTCAACCGATTCCTCACCGTGAAGCTGAATGGCCTGTAATTGATAGTCACTTAATTTTTTGATAATGGTTTCTGCCGAGGCATTTACAAAAACACCAACTTTTTTAATACTGCCTGGTAAATTTGGTAGTTTGTCATTAAAGAAACGGGATGATTTTTCATAAAAAATAAAGCCCATATAATCGGGTTGCAACGCTGCAATCTCAAGTATATTATCGGGGTATTTCATACCGCAGACTTTCAACTTCTGCCCCTTTTGCCTATCGGCATTTTCCCCAGAGGGAAAAAGTTTATCATTATTTTTGTTTCTTTCTTTTTTCATTTGAGTTAATCATTCTCTTACTGTAGAGGAGTTAGAGCAGGCTTTTTATAAATTCTTTTGCGCTTTTGCCAGGGTTATCCGTTTTCATAAAATTTTCACCAATTAAAAAACCTTGATAACCATATGGTTTTAATTCTTTTATCGCCTCAACCGTGCTGATCCCACTTTCGGATATTTTCACGAAATCGTCAGGGATTTCTGAGCTTAGCTGTTTGCTGGTTTCTAAACTTACCTCAAAGGTTTTTAAATTTCGGTTGTTTACGCCAATCATGTCAATACTTGGCATAATCGATTTCTGTAATTCTTCTAGGTTGTGAACTTCTAGCAAAACTTCTAGTTCTAAACTTTTGGCCAAGGCAGAAAACTGTGCAATTTCTTCCTTAGATAATACCGCGGCAATGAGCAAAATTAAATCCGCACCGTGGGCTTTGGCTTCAATTATTTGATAGTTATCGATGATAAATTCTTTACGCAATAAAGGTAGGTTACAATTTGCCCGCGCCAATAATAAATCGTCTAAGCTGCCACCAAAATATTTGCCATCGGTTAAAACAGACATGCCTGAAACTTCAGCGTCTTCATAGCCTTTGGCAACCTCAAAAACATTGGGATTATTGTTAATAACGTCCCGTGACGGTGATCGGCGTTTAAATTCGGCAATAATACCTGTGGCGCTTTGCTTTAAATTATTCCTTAATGAGATAGTAGCGCGATTAAATAACACCGATTGCTCGAGTTGTTTTATCGGAATGAGTTGCTTTTTGAGGGCGATTTCAAGCTGTTTATCCTTTATGATACGGTCTAAAATGGTCATTTAATTTTGACTGATTTTTATGAGTGTTTCTAAACTTTTTTTGGCTTTTCCTGATACTAAGGATTCTTTTGCCAATTCAAATCCTTCTTTGTGCGAACATTTTTTAACAGTCGCAATGGCCAATCCTGCATTGGCACAAACTACGTTTTTTTGTGCTTCGGTGCCATTACCTTCAATGATATCCATAAAAATTGCTGCAGACATTTTTATCGTGTTACCACCTGAAATACTATTTTGGTTTAGGATTTCAAGTCCCAAATCTTCCGGAGACAACATATGCTCTTCGTGGTTGGTTACAATTTTTGTATCGCAGGTGAGCGAAATTTCATCGTAGCCGTCAAGTGCGTGAACAATGCTGTAATTGGTATTAGTGTTTTGATACAAATAGGCGTAAAGGCGCAACAATTCGAGGTTGAATACACCAACCATCTGATTTTGCGGAAATGACGGATTTACCATAGGTCCCAACATATTGAAGAATGTTTTAACGCCGAGATCTTTTCTTATGGGTGCTACGTTTTTCATTGCTGGGTGAAATAGCGGTGCATGTAAAATGCAAATTCCAGCTTGTTCGATACTTTTTTTGATAAAACTTTCATCGTTAGAGAATTTAACACCAAAATATTCCATTACATTTGAAGAGCCACAGGCCGAAGAAACACCGTAATTGCCGTGTTTAGCGACAAGAATTCCAGCGCCAGCAGTTACAAATGAGGCTAAGGTTGAAATATTGAACGTATCTTTTCCGTCTCCACCAGTACCACATAAATCTATGGTATTATAGTCCGAAAGATCGACGCTAATACACAATTCTAAAAGTGCATCTCTAAAGCCTTTTAATTCTTGAAGGGTAATATTTCGCATCATGTACACCGTTAAAAACGATGCAATTTGACTTTGGTTGTAATCGCCTTTAGAAATGTTTACCAGTACTTGTTTGGCTTCTGAAGATGAAATACTCTCTTGGTTGACGAGTCTGTTTAATAAATCTTTCATTGTCTTTGTCTTAATTAACTTTCAACCCAGTTTTTTAAAATTTGCTTACCCTGTGGCGTTAACACCGATTCTGGATGGTACTGCACACCTTTTACATCGAAGATTTTGTGTCGTAGTGACATTACTTGTCCGTTTTCATCAAACGATGTCGCTTCTAAAACTTCTGGTAAATTAGCATCGACTACCCACGAGTGGTAACGTCCAACTTCAATAGTTTTTTCGAGATTTTTAAACATCGGTTCGTCATATACGGTAATATGCACTTTGGTTGCAACACCGTGATATACGGTTTCTAAATTGCTGAGTGTGCCACCAAAAACTTCGCCAATCGCTTGTTGACCTAAACAAACGCCTAAAATACTTTTAGTACTGGCGTAACGCGCAATGATTGGTTTTAACAATCCAGCTTCGTCTGGAATTCCTGGACCGGGCGAAAGCAGGATTTTATCAAAGGCTTCTACTTCATCTAGGCTGAGTTGGTCGTTTCGTTTTACGGTAACCTGACAATTAAAGTCTTGTAGGTAATGCACCAGATTATAGGTGAAACTGTCGTAATTATCTATAACTAATACCTTCATATTGTTTTGTGGGTTAAGGTTGTTGTTGCGTTAGGGATTGCAGCGGCATCCTTTTGCCTTAAAGCAAAAGATATAGCGGAAAGCCCGACCCTTGTGGTAACGCCCATATTATATGTTTTTTGCAAGTTCAATAGCTTTGGTTAATGCGCCTAGTTTGTTATAAACTTCTTGTAATTCGTTTTCTGGATTAGATTTGGCAACAATTCCAGCGCCAGCTTGCCAATGCAATTGATGGTTTTTGCTGAGAAATGTTCTTATCATAATCGCGTGATTGTAATTGCCGTTGAAATCCATAAAACCAATGGCGCCACCGTAATAGGTTCTGCTCGTGGTTTCATATTTTTCAATAAGTTGCATGGCCATGTGTTTTGGCGCGCCACTTAAGGTTCCTGCTGGAAAAGTGTCGGCCACTACCTGCATGGTGGAACTGTCATTATGCTTTTTGGCCGTTACTTTACTCACCAAATGAATAACATGCGAAAAAAACTGAACTTCTCGGTAGGTGTTAACGGTAACTTGGGAGCCGTGACGACTTAAATCGTTACGCGCTAAATCTACCAACATCACATGCTCGCTGTTTTCTTTATCGTCTGCTGCTAATTGCTTTGCTAACTGCGCGTCTTGTTCGTCGTTGCCGGTTCGTTTAAAGGTTCCTGCTATGGGATGAATTTCGGCATTGCCATTATTTACAATTAATTGTGCTTCTGGAGAGCTTCCGAATATTTTGAAATTGCCATAATCAAAATAGAACAAATAGGGCGAAGGATTGATGCTTCGTAAGGCTCGGTAAACATTAAACTCATCGCCCTTAAATTTTTGCGAGAATTTTTTTGACAATACTAGTTGAAACACATCACCGCGATTGCAGTGTTTTTTTGCCAGCGTCACATTGTCTTTATAGGCTTCATCTGTGAGATTTGAGATGATTTCGCTTTGGGTATCGAATTGGTATGAGGCGTAATTTTTAGATTGAATAAGTTGTAAAATTTCCTCTAAATTATGATCGGTATCAAAACAATGGGCGAAAATATAGGCTTCGTTTTTGAAGTGGTTAATGGCGATTATATTCTGATAAACGGCATAGTAAATATCAGGTATGTCAATACTATTGGCTTTTTTACTGATGTGAATGTCTTCAAAATATTTAACCGCATCGTAAGCGGTATAACCAAAAATACCATTGTTGATAAATTTGAATTCGGTGTCTGAATTTACCTTAAAACGTTGCGTGAATTTGTGAATTTCTGAAACAACATCAACATTTCGAGTGTAACATGTTTTGGTGCTCTTGTCAGGATAGGTTTGAAATATCACATCATTTTTTACCTGAATTGAGGCAATGGGATTGAAACATATATAAGAAAAACTATTGTCGCTAGCATGGTAATCGCTACTTTCTAACAGGATACTATTTGGATATTTATCGCGTATTTTTAGGTAGATACTTACCGGTGTAATGGTATCGGCCAAGATATGTTTATGATGTGTATAAAGACTAAATGTTTTCATTTGATTTTGCTTTCATTCTTTCTACCTTAGAAAGTATTTCGTAATTATTTAGATTCCCAATTGAACTGAAATTAAA
This sequence comes from Paucihalobacter sp., assembly GCF_036825875.1. Lineage (NCBI taxonomy): Bacteria > Pseudomonadati > Bacteroidota > Flavobacteriia > Flavobacteriales > Flavobacteriaceae > Paucihalobacter > Paucihalobacter sp. The sequence goes on from NZ_DAISXK010000018.1 coordinate 15,115, forward strand.
AAAGGCTTGTCGTGATTGACAAGCCTTTATATTTATGATTAAATATTACATAGCACTGTTCCTCACGAACGATTGTTTCGCAAAGACCACCACCAAGTATTATTAGTTTTTAAATTCATTTGTTTAATTAAGAAAGTCAAAGATAAAACGAATTTTAGTTTTTCAAAGTAAATTTTAAAAAAAGATTCCTGCATAAGCGCAGGAATCTGAAGCTAAAGTTTTATGCTATTAATCATTTATGCTATTAAAACATTAAGGTTACGTTTAAATCGAATTCATCATAGATAGCTTTGTCTTGTAAATTATTAAAAAAGCTTGGTGAACCGTATCTTACATCAAATTTAGAACGATCTACTTTTAAGGTCGCGTTAGCTTCATTTCCCTTAACCGTCATGTTAAATGTAAGTGGATTTGTTTTGTTTTTGATAGTTAAATCTCCTGTAACAATATATTTACCAGCAGTTCCTTTTACACCAGTAATTACAAAATTTGCTGTTGGGTAAGTAGTAACACCAAAAAAGTCGTCTGATTTTAAGTGTCCTTCTAATTTGCCTTTAGAATCTCCTTCTAAATCTGTGACGTTAATTGATGACATATCGATGGTAAAATTACCACCGGTTAGTTTATCACCTTCAAATACTAAAGTTCCAGACTTTAAACCAATAGTGCCTTCGTGATCTCCAGTTACTTTGTAACCTTTCCAAACGATTTTACTGTCTTTTACGTTTACTTCTTTCACAAACATGTTAGTGAATGAAAAAAATGTTACTGCTAATACCGCTACAAAGGCGCTTTTCAAAATGTTCTTGTTCATAATAATTGTTTTTAATTTTAATATTTATTTTAACTTGTTTAATAATTTATTTAAAGTAATTAATTCTTCTGTACTGAGGGATGCTGTAATTAATTCTTCAGCATTATTGATGATAGGGTCGATTTCTTTTAAAATGTTAAAACCATTTTCAGTAATAAAAATTTCTACTTTTCTTCGGTTTTTTTCACAAGTAAAGCGTTCAACATATTTTTTAATTATCAATTTATCGACCAATCTTGTCGTGTTACTCATTTTATTTATCATACGGTCTTGAATATCCTGTAAATTGATTGGATTTCCTTGTTGACCTCTCAAAATTCGCAATACATTAAATTGTTCTATCGATAAATCATATGGTTTTAATGTATTTAATAAATTCTCTTTAATTATTGAATTAGAATGAAATACGTTTAACACCGTTTTTCGTGATAACGGCATCATCTTTTTAGTTTTTAGTATATCTTCTAATTCTTTCATGTACAACAATTGTATATACAAATGTATTAAAATATTTAAGACTTTAAATAATTGAGACTATAATTTTTTGTTAAACTTTAAATAGAGTGGTAAGGAGACTGTAATTTTATAACCATAATAAATTGTAAATTAAAGCCCTTACTGATCTAATCTTTTGTGTATTCATGAAAAACTTAATTCTTTTAATCTTATTTGTTTTTTACGGTTGTAACGACCAGAAAACGATAGCACAGGAGTATAAACCGCAGGAATTAACGATTGTTGATTTTGAAGAACTAAAACCCTATTTAAATAAAAACGAAGACAAAACATACATCATCAATTTTTGGGCAACTTGGTGTGCACCTTGTGTCAAGGAATTACCTTATTTTGAAGACATCACTAAAACGTATAATACAAATCAAGTAGAAGTAATTTTAGTAAGCTTAGATTTCCCAAAACAATTTGAATCTAAGTTGAAGCCTTTTATCGTATCGAAGAAAATCCAATCTCGAGTCATTGCCTTAAACGATATGGATATGAACACTTGGATTCCCCAGGTAGATGAAAGCTGGTCTGGCGCCATTCCTGCCACCATTATATACAACAAGACAAAACGCAAGTTTTACGAGAAATCATTTACTGAGAGAGAACTACAAAACGAGTTGCAACAATTTTTAAACCAGAAATAAATAGAAAATTTTAAACTTAAATACATAACAAATGAAAACAATTAAAACTTTTTTGATGGTTATTGGTATTTTGGCCGGACTGTCATTCACGAGTATGAGCAATAATCCAGGTTATGATATCGGCGATATCGCAACCAATTTTAATCTTGAAAATATTGATGGTAGTATGGTGTCTTTATCTGATTACAAGGATGCCAAAGGATTTATTGTGATTTTCACTTGCAACACCTGTCCTTATGCAGTAGCTTACGAAGACAGAATTGTAGCCTTAGATAAAAAGTACGCATCCAAAGGTTACCCAGTTATAGCCATCATGCCAAACAATACTACGGTAAAACCCGAAGATGATATGGATCATATGAGAGCCAGAGCAAAAGCCAAAGGTTTTACGTTTCCTTACTTAATGGATGAAGGTCAAAAAATTTATCCTCAGTATGGAGCAACTAAAACGCCACACGTATATATATTACAAAAAACACAAAAAGGTAATGAAGTAAGATACATCGGTGCGATAGATGATAACTATCAAGATGCTAAAGCCGTAAATGTTAAATATGTAGAAGATGCTATAGATGCACTATTAGCAGGAAAAGAAATAAAGGAAACTAAAACAAGAGCTATTGGTTGTACTATTAAAGTATAAGCTAAATAGTTGATAAACCTAAGCCCAAGATGTAAGGTCTTGGGTTTTTTTACGCCTAAATGTTAAAAAAAACCTTAATTTTGTTTAAATTTTGAAATTATTATGGCAGATTTATCACAAGAAGATTGGGCAAAGCAATTAGAAAGTAACAATAATGCTGTTATTTTAGACGTTAGGACTCAAGACGAAGTAGACCAAGGAATTATCCCAAATGCCATACATATGGATATACACAATGGTCAAGGTTTTATTGACGAACTCGAAACCTTGGATAAAGAAAAAACGTATTATGTGTACTGCAGATCTGGTGCCAGAAGTGCCCAAGCTTGCACCATCATGGAACAGATTGGTTTCAACAAGGCTTATAATTTGTTAGGCGGTATTATGAATTGGCAAGGAGAGATATCATCAATCTAATATAAAATCATCATGCAAAAAATCAATCAAATCATTTTATTGTTTTCGACAATGCTCATCTTCAACAGTTGTCTAAACCAGCAAAAAGGCGACATACAACTTGTTAGTCCGGAAGAAATGCAAGAGCTTCAAAAGGATAGATCCGTTCAGATGGTTGATGTAAGGTCAGCAGAAGCACACGCTATAGAATCGATACCCAATTCACAAAATATCGATTTTAATTCTCCCAATTTTGATGAAGAAGTCTCAAAACTAGACAAAAATAAGCCGGTTTTATTGTACTGTGGTTCCGGTGGTACCAGCGCTAAATGTTCTGCTAAATTAAAAGATGCGGGATTCAAAAAAATATACGAATTAGAAGGTGGTATCTCACGCTGGAAGTACGAGGGATTTGATTTAGAAACTAAATCCTAGTGAAACAGAAGCCATCAAGTTAAAACTATTTCATATTTTAGGAAATCTTTAGAACTTGTTTAGATAGCAAGTTCTATTTTTGATTAAAACAGAAAGCCTCCTTAAGTTATCACAAATGAAACTACCTCAGCTATTTATAGTATTCCTGATTTTTATTGTTAGTCCATTAAATGCCCAAATTTTAGAACCAGTAAAATGGACGACTTCAGTAGAAAAAATTTCAGATACCGAATACTACCTTATTTCATCAGCCACGATTGAAAAAGGCTGGCATTTGTATTCTCAAAATGTGCCTGATGGCGGACCTATTCCAACCTATTTCACTTACACTGAAAATGAATACTCCCTTGTCGGTAAAACGGAAGAGCCTGAAGGAGAAACTATAGATGATCCTATTTTTAATATGCGCATCACTTATTTTTCTAACAAAGCTGAATTTAAACAACGCGTCAAAATCAACAATCCAGCCTTAGAATCAATTTCTGCCCAAGTTGAATTTATGGTTTGCGATGATGAAAGATGTTTGCCTCCAGACTCCGAAATATTGATTTTTATTTTAAATCAAACTTCCCTTACAAACGAAAACAATTCACTTTTTGGCGGTAATAATCTTAATCAAAACAATATTTTAGAGCCTGTTAAATGGTCAGCTTCAGCCCAGAAAATTTCTGAAAATAGTTACAACATTGTATTGAATGCGAGTATAGAAGAGGCTTGGCACTTGTATTCGCAACATATTACCGAGGGTCCATTACCAACGGGCTTCACCTTTCTAGATACCGATACTAATTACGTTCTAGAAGGAGAAACGTTAGAGCCAGATGCAGATCCCGTTTTTGATGACGTGTTTGCAGTTAATGTTAAATATTTTAGCAATGATGCCCAGTTCGTTCAGTCGGTTTCACTTTTAAATTCAGATTTAGAAAGTATTACAGTTGAAATATTTTACATGACTTGTAATGATGAAAAATGCATAACGGGCGATGATATTATTATCATACCTTTAAAAGAAGGATTTGTAGCCACTGCAGTTGGAAGTGCTAATATCGACGACAGGAGCAAAGCGCTTTCCGAGGCCTTAAATTTAAATATTACTGGTTGGGATACCTTTAAACCACAAGACGTCAAACAAGAAAGTGGTTTTATGATTTTTGTTTTTGGCTTTATCGGTGGTTTAATTGCTTTATTAACGCCCTGTGTATTTCCAATGATTCCGCTAACAGTTTCATTTTTTACCAAAAGCGCATCCGATCCTAAAAAAGGACTTGTGAATTCTGTTCTGTATGGCTTTTTTATTTTCCTGATTTATGTTTTGTTGAGTTTGCCATTCCATTTATTAGATTCTTTAGATCCTGAAATTTTGAATAATATTTCAACCAATGTTACTCTAAATATAATTTTCTTTGTCATTTTTCTCGTTTTTGCGTTCTCATTTTTTGGCTATTACGAATTAACTTTACCAGCTTCGTGGAGTAATGCCCTAGATAGTAAAGCCAACAAAGTTGGTGGCGTAATTGGGATATTTTTCATGGCACTTACACTTGCAATCGTTTCATTTTCTTGTACGGGACCAATTTTAGGTTCACTTTTGGGAAGTTCATTAACAGCCGATGGTGGTGCTACACAATTAAGTTTAGGCATGAGTGGTTTTGGTTTGGCCTTGGCATTACCGTTTACCTTATTTGCTATGTTCCCAAAATGGCTTAATTCCTTACCAAAATCGGGTGGATGGTTAAATACGGTAAAGGTAGTATTAGGTTTTATAGAATTAGCACTTGCCCTAAAATTCCTTTCCAATGCCGATTTGGTGGAAAATTGGGGCTTCCTAAAACGTGAACTTTTTATCGGTTTATGGATTTTGATAGGTATAGGGTTGGTTTTATATTTATTTGGAAAAATAAAGTTCCCACACGATGGACCTTTACAAAAAATAAGCAAAGGTCGTATGGCTGTCGGTATTTTAACCTTGGCATTTGTGGTGTATCTCATTCCTGGCTTGAGTAATACCAAAGCTGCAAATCTTGAATTATTAAGTGGATTCCCGCCACCATTATTTTACAGTTATTACGACAAAGAATCCGATTGTCCATTAGGTTTGGAATGTTATAAAGATTTGGACAAAGGCGTAGCTGTGGCCAAAGCAGCTAACAAACCAATTATGATTGACTTTACAGGATGGGCTTGTGTGAATTGCCGAAAAATGGAAGAGCAAGTTTGGAGCACCTCGGATGTTTACAAAATTCTAAATGAAGAATACATTATTATTTCACTTTACATAGATGACCGACGCGACCTAGAACCAGAGGAGCAATTTGATTATTTAAAAGCAAATGGCAAAGTGAAAACCATCAAAAGTATTGGTGACAAATGGGCAACCTTGCAGACTATCAACTTTCAAAATAATTCGCAACCGTTTTATGTGTTGGTAAATTCAGATATGGAATTGCTAAATGAAACAACGGCCTATACACCAAATGCGTCAACCTATTTAGATTGGTTAAAAGTTGGTTTGGAAAATTTTAAAAACAATTAAATTTTGAAGTAAACATCTTTAAAAGGCACTCTAAATCTTGGCCCGTAAATTCCCGCATCGTCTCGAATGCCACACCCAATAACCATATTGATTTCAGCTCCGAAGGGAAGATTTAAAATACGTTTTATCATTAAAGTGTCACTACCTTCCATTGGGCAAGTGTCATAACCAATGGCAGCCATACCCAGCATGAAATTTTCAGCAGCCAAGGCCGCACTTTTATGCGCTACGATGCGCATATCACTTAATCTTGTTTGGCGATAAATAGGGCGGAACAATCCAATAATTTGGAAAATTACGTATTTAATAAATCCAAATATGCCTAAGAAATCCCAATAAATGGTTGGAATTATTTTCTTGTAATAATTTATGGCTTGCTGTTTTCTTTTTTGAAGTTTCTCTGTTAATTCGGTCTTGCCAAACGCTGCTTCTAAAAATGAAATATTGGCTTTAGCCCGTTGTTTCCAAAGGTCTTTGCGGGTTACAATGACCAGCATTTGATTAGCAGTTTTTGCTGCATTTTGATTAAAACAAGCCTTTGAAATTGCCTTTAACTTATCGCTATCGGTTACATGATAAAATTCCCAAAGCTGAAGGTTGCTGCTGTTAGGAGCCAAAGCTGCATTTTGTATACATTGCTTAACTTTTTCGGTGTCAATATCAATAGATTTGTAAACTCTGGTAGATCGTCGGTAAGCAATGGCATCAGAAACTGATTTTTCCATAAAAAAAGATATCATTATTAATTAAACAAAAACTTGTAGCAATTTAATCCAGCCAAATATCCTAAACTCAGGATTAACGGATATCCAAAAAACAACCAAAGATAATCCCAGAAATTGATAATTTTGAAAGTACCCCAACCTTGAATTGTCAATAATTCCAGAAAATCATACCAAGACTTTAAGCCAATTTTACCAATAATTATGTTCGCTATAATGGCGACTATTAAAATACCAAGACCTATAAAGTACAGCTTAAGCATGGTGAAAAGATAGCAAATAAAATCAGCTGAAAAAAATAGCTGTGACATTTTGACATTATATTAATATTGGCAGTACTTTTGCCTATTAAAACGAGACGATTTAAACCGATCAAAAATGGGTAAAACAAAGCCAAAAAAAGAAGAAAAAGCAAAAATTTCCGAAGAGAATCAACAGGAAGTAGAAGCGCCAAATAATATAGATATTGAAGCAAAGCTTAATGAAGAATTAGCCAAAGAAAAGGACAAGTTTATGCGTCTTTTTGCTGAATTTGAAAATTATAAAAAGCGCACTAATAAAGAACGTTTAGAGTTGTTCAAAACTGCAGGTCAAGATGTTATTCAATCTTTGCTTCCAGTGTTAGATGATTTTGACCGTGCTTATGCCGAAATTTCCAAAACGGGAGATAATGACTTGCTTAAAGGTGTTGAACTGATCAAGAATAAATTAAACAATACACTTAAAACAAAAGGTTTAGAGCCCGTTGAATTAAGCGCTGGTGATGATTTTAATGCCGATATACATGAAGCCATAACCCAGATACCTGCACCTTCTGAAGATTTAAAAGGTAAAATTGTAGATGTAGTTGAAAAAGGTTATAAACTCGGCGAAAGGGTAATCCGCTTTCCAAAAGTAGTGATTGGTCAATAGATTAAATTTAAAAATTTTCGTAAGAAATTTAAACGATTTCCCAAATCAATAAATCGAACATGTTTATTTAGATATCCCAATCTTAAAACATAAAACGAATAAGAAAAACAAATGAAGGAAGATTATTATAAAATTCTAGGAATCGATAAAAGTGCGGATGCCACTGCCATTAAAAGGGCATACAGAAAAATGGCTCTAAAATATCACCCAGACAAAAACCCTGATGACCACGAAGCTGAAGCTATGTTCAAAAAGGCTGCCGAAGCTTATGAGGTATTGAGCAATCCAGACAAAAAAGCACGTTACGATCAATATGGTCATGCAGCTTTTGATGGTGCAGGTGGATTTAGTGGTGGCGGTATGAATATGGATGACATATTTAGCCAGTTCGGCGATATTTTCGGTGGCGCTTTTAGCGGCGGTGGTGGATTTTCTGGATTCGGCGGTGGATTTGGAGGCGGACAACGTCGTACCAAAGGCGGTAATTTGAGAATACGCGTAAAGCTTACTTTAGAAGAAATTGCCAATGGTGTTGAGAAAAAATTAAAGGTTAAACGCAAAATACAAGCACCAGGAACTACCTATAAAACTTGTGGAACTTGTAATGGTACAGGTCAAATTACAAGAATTACCAATACTATTTTGGGACGGATGCAAACTGCTTCGCCATGCACAACTTGCGGTGGATCTGGTCAAACCATTGACAAGAAACCTGCAGATGCGGATGCATTAGGATTGGTTTTTTCTGAAGAAACAGTTGCAGTTAAAATTCCAGCAGGTGTTGTTGACGGAATGCAACTCAAGGTAAATGGTAAAGGAAATGCCGCCCCAGGAAATAATGGTATTGCAGGAGATTTATTAGTGGTTATTCAGGAGGATGAACATCCAACTTTAAAACGCGAAGGCGATAATTTACATCACGATTTATATGTAAGTTTACCCGATGCAATTTTAGGAACCTCTAAAGAAATTGACACTGTTTCAGGTAAAGTTCGTATCAAAATTGAGCCAGGTGTGCAGTCAGGAAAAATTTTGAGATTAAGAGGTAAAGGCATCAGTAGTATCAATAGCTACGGAAAGGGAGATTTATTGGTTCATGTAAACGTTTGGACACCAAAGACCTTAAGCAAGAAACAACGTGAATTTTTTGAAGAAATGCAAAATGACGAGCATTTTCAACCCAAGCCAGATAATACCGATAAATCCTTTTTTGAAAAAGTAAAAGATATGTTTTCCTAAAACCTTCTTATTTATTAAAAAATAGTATATTTGTACTATCGCTAATTTAATTAGTGGTAATTTTTCTTTTTCATAGCAATTTTTTCCCATCCTTATTAACGTAAGGGTGGGTTTTGTTTTTATGCACTTTTTAAATTGATTAACTTTTAAATTTTCGTCAGGTTAAGTGAGTAACAATTAATATATTTACAAGACTTATATATTACAATTAATTCAACTTTATATATGGACAATCTTTTGGTTGCTAACAATGTGTCTAAAAAATTTGGAACATTTACAGCACTTAATAATGTTTCAATTGCCGTTCCTCACGGTAGTATTTTTGGACTTCTTGGTCCAAATGGCGCTGGAAAAACTACGCTTATAAGAATTATCAATCAAATCACGATGCCCGATACTGGTGAGGTGTTTTTAGACGGTGCACCTTTAAGTCCAATGCACATACGCGATATCGGTTACTTACCGGAAGAGCGCGGTTTGTACAAATCAATGAAGGTAGGAGAACAAGCTTTGTATTTGGCACAATTAAAAGGATTATCTAAATCGGAAGCCAAAGAACGCCTTAAATATTGGTTTGATAAGTTAGATATTTCCGATTGGTGGAATAAGAAAATTGAAGAATTAAGTAAAGGACAAGCTCAAAAAATTCAGTTTGTGGTGACTGTTTTACACCGTCCAAAATTATTGATATTTGATGAGCCATTTTCTGGTTTCGATCCCATAAATGCCAATCTTATTAAAGATGAAATTTTACAACTGCGTGACGAAGGCGCAACGGTTATATTCTCAACACATCGAATGGAATCTGTAGAAGAATTATGCGATCATATTGCACTAATACATAAATCTAACAAAGTGTTAGATGGAAAATTAACCGATATCAAAAGAAGTTTTAAAACCAATACCTTCGAAGTAGGCTTGCAAACATCAAATGCATCTGAAGTGATACGCGAAATAGAACAACATTTTGAAGTGCTTCCAGCAACTTTTAAAAATCTAAATGAGGATTTAAAATTAAACATTAGGTTAAACGCGCAATCATCGCCCAACGAATTACTGACTTTTTTAACTAGTAAAGCAGAAGTGCACCATTTTGTTGAAGTGATCCCTTCGGCTAACGACATTTTTATTCAAACTGTAAAAAATAATTAAAATGAACCATTTATCTCTCATTATAAAGCGTGAGTATCTCACCAAGGTTAAGAATAAGTCGTTTATTGTTATGACTATTTTAAGTCCGCTCATTTTTGTTGCCTTGTTTGGTGTTGTAGCGTATTTGTCACAACTCAATAATAATAAAGAACGTACCATCGCCATATTAGATGCCTCTGGCTTGTTAGAAAATGCCTTCGAAAATTCTACATACACAAAGTATAATATTTTAAGCGCTGTGAGCTTAGATGAGGCTTTAGAAATCGTGAAGTTGAGCAAAGATTATGGATTGCTATATATTCCTGAAAACGCTGAAATTAAAGACATTTCAAAAGGAATTAAATTTTATTCAGAAGAATCTCCATCACTTACCATTATGAATTCTTTAGAAGGAAAGCTCGAAAAATCGCTTACAGATATTCAGCTTTTAAATGAAGGTGTCGATATCGAAAAAATTAAGTCCTCTAAAATTTCAGTCGAAATTGACCAAGAAAGTTTTTCCGGACAAAAATCCTCCAAAATAGATAATTTATTAAAGTTGGCCTTTGGTGGCGCCGCTGGTTACTTACTTTTCATGTTTATCATAATCTATGGTAATATGATTATGCGCAGCGTAATTGAAGAAAAAACCAGTCGTATTATTGAAGTTATTATTTCTTCAGTTAAACCCATTCAACTAATGATGGGCAAAATAATTGGTACCTCTTTAGCGGGCGTCACACAATTTGCAATATGGGTGGTTCTTGGTGGTATTATTTTAAGTGTTGGTTCTGCCATTTTTGGTATGAATATATCGGAAATGCAAGCATCACAAACAGCCGCTGTGCAAGAAGCCATGCAAACACCCCAAGCAGATAATATGGCTCAGAATGTAATTTTGGCCATTCAAAATTTACCGCTAACTAATTTAGTCATTGCATTTCTGTTTTTCTTTATTGGCGGATATTTATTATACAGTTCGTTATATGCCGCAATTGGTGCTGCAGTTGATAATGAAACCGATACACAACAATTTATGATGCCTATTTTAATGCCGTTGATTTTAGCAGTCTATGTGGGTGTATTCACCGTAATAGAAGATCCACATGGTACCATTTCAACAGTATTTTCCTTTATTCCTTTTACTTCACCTGTAGTAATGCTTATGCGAATACCGTTCGGTGTTCCTATTTGGCAGCAAATAGTCTCTTTACTATTTTTAATAGGAACTTTTATATTCACAGTTTGGTTCGCTGCGAAAATTTATAGAGTAGGAATTTTAATGTATGGTAAAAAACCGAGTTATAAAGAACTCATCAAATGGTTAAAGTACTAAATGGACGCAATTAATGAATTTTTTAATTATTCAGTATCGTTAGGAGAAAGCTTTAAAATTTCCGTAAAAGGAGTTATTGTAATTCTAGTGCTATTCATTGCGATTAGTATTTTCTTAAAGTTTATAAAACGGCTCCTCACAAGAAAGCTTCTTCACGAGGATAAACTCAAGTTTAATTCGGTTTTTTCTTTCACGCAGTTCTTTATCTATTTAGTGGTTGTTTTAATATCACTTCAAAATATGGGAGCCGAATTAACGGCAATTCTTGCAGCTTCAGCAGCACTTTTGGTAGGCATTGGTTTGGCTTTACAAACCTTTTTTCAAGATATAATTTCGGGAATATTCATTTTGGTAGATCAATCCGTTCATGTAGGTGATATTATTGAAATTGATGGTAAAATTGGTCGCGTGGTTGAAATTAATTTAAGAACAACACGCGCCGTTACCGTTAGTAATAAGGTATTGGTAATTCCAAATCATAAATATTTAACTTCTATTCTGTTTAATTGGACAGAAAATGGTATTTTAACCAGGGAAAGTATAGATGTTGGCGTTGCTTACGGAAGTGATGTCGTATTGGTTAAAAAAATATTATTACAAGCTGCCGAAGAACATCCCAAGGTGCTTAAAGATCCACCACCAGGGGTGTTATTTATGGATTTCGGGGAAAGTTCTCTCGACTTTAGACTAGTTTTTTCGGTCGATGATAGTTTCACTGTAAATTTACCCAAAAGCGATATTCGTTTTAGAATCAACGAATTATTTATTCAAAACAAAGTCACTATTCCATTCCCGCAACGTGATGTATATTTAAAACAAACAAATTAATTATTTAAAAGACCTCAAAAATCAAGCATGTCAAAAATACTTATTATTGAAGATGAAGCAGCCATTCGTCGTGTATTGGTGAAAATTTTAACTGAAGAAAATGCACAATATCAGGTAGAAGAAGCCGAAGATGGCCTTCAAGGAATTGAGAAAATAAAAAATAACGATTACGATTTGGTACTTTGCGACATCAAACTACCCAAAATGGATGGTGTTGAAGTATTAGAAGCCGCAAAAAAAATAAAGCCCGAAACAACTTTTGTTATGATTTCTGGTCATGGCGATTTAGAAACAGCGGTTCAAACAATGCGTTTGGGCGCCTTTGATTATATATCGAAACCACCAGACTTAAATCGACTTCTCAACACGGTTAGAATTGCGGTTGATACCAAAAAATTAGTTACTGAAAACACCATTCTAAAGAAAAAAGTTTCTAAAAATTATGAAATGATCGGTGAAAGTCCAGCCATTTCAAAAATTAAATCAATGATTGATAAGGTGGCCCAAACCGATGCTCGTGTTCTCATAACAGGCCCAAACGGAACTGGTAAAGAATTGGTAGCACATTGGTTACATCAAAAAAGTGAACGTTCCTCTGGACCAATGGTAGAAGTAAATTGCGCAGCTATACCAAGCGAACTTATTGAAAGTGAATTGTTTGGTCACGTCAAAGGCGCATTTACAAGTGCCGTTAAAGACCGTGAAGGTAAGTTTGAAGCGGCCAACAAAGGCACTATTTTTTTAGATGAAATTGGCGATATGAGTCTTTCAGCACAAGCCAAAGTATTACGAGCACTTCAGGAAAGTAAAGTCTCGCGAGTGGGAATCGATAAAGATATTAAAGTAGATGTGAGAGTTATTGCCGCCACTAATAAAAATTTAAAGGAAGAAATTGAAGCTGGAAAGTTCCGCGAGGATTTATATCACAGATTGGCCGTTATTTTAATTGAAGTGCCAGCACTTAATGATAGGCGAGAAGATATCCCTTTGTTGATAGAATTTTTCACTAGCAAAATCTCTGAAGAACAAGGCTCTACTCAAAAAAAATTCATGCCTAAAGCAATTAGTCTACTTCAAAAATATGATTGGACCGGCAATATTAGAGAATTACGTAATGTAGTAGAACGTTTAATTATCCTCGGTGGTGATGAAGTCTCTGAAGAAGATGTAAAACTTTTTGCTAGTAAATAAATTGGGCTTAATGAATACAAAATAGAAGAATGAAAGATATCAAACTACCAGATTTTAAAGTCATCCAACCAATAGAATTAAAGAATAGACCAACCTATGTCGATTTAGACATGAGCGAAAAAGCGACCGAAAAACAGCTTAAAAAAGTTCGGCGAGTGTTAGGCGAACTTCAGGACGTGATGTATGCCCATGGAAAATACTCGGTGTTGTTTTGTTTACAAGGAATTGACACTTCTGGAAAAGATAGTTTAATAAGAGAAGTTTTTAAGGATTTTAACGCCCGTGGTGTTGTAGTACACAGTTTTAAAGTACCCACACCATTAGAGCTTAAACACGATTACTTGTGGCGCCATTATATTGCTTTACCCGCGCGAGGAAAATTTGGAGTATTTAATCGCACACATTATGAAAACGTGTTAATTACACGTGTGAGACCAAATTATATTATGAACGAAAACATTCCTGGCGTTGATGATGTTTCAAAAATAGATGATGCTTTTTGGGATGAACGATTTGAGCAAATCAATAATTTTGAAAAGCACATCGCTCAGAATGGCACTATTATATTCAAGTTTTTTCTTCATCTTTCAAAAGAAGAACAGCGTCAAAGGTTGTTGCGTAGATTGGAAAAACCAAGTAAAAACTGGAAATTTTCTTCAGATGATTTAAAGGAACGCGCACTTTGGGACCAATATCAAACCTATTATGAAGATGCTATTAACAGAACTTCAAAGCCTCATGCACCATGGTATACTATTCCGGCGGACGATAAGGCAACCGCTAGATATATTGTTGCGAAAATTCTACTCGATGAACTGAGAACCTATACCGATATTCAAAATCCTGAATTAAGTGATGAAGACAAAGGCAATTTGAAACACTATAAAGAACAACTCGCTATAGAATAAATTATGAAAACATTTTATGCCAAAGCCTTTATTTTCTCTCTGTTTGTCAATTTTCAATTTGCAGCAACTGCCCAAACAGATGACGCCGTTTTTAAATCAATTTATGCAACATCCTTGACAAACGGTCAAAGTTACGCATGGCTAGATCATTTATCAAACAGAATAGGAGGTAGATTATCAGGATCGGTAAATGCCCAGTTAGCGGTTGAATATACCAAAGTAGAATTAGAAAAATTAGGTTTAGACAAGGTTTGGCTGCAGCCCGTTATGGTACCCAAATGGATACGCGGTGCCAAAGAAAATGCCTATATCGAAACTTCTCCAGGAAATAGGATTGACGTTAATATTTGTGCGCTTGGTGGCTCTGTTGCAACGGCAGCATTAGGGTTGAAAGCTCAAGTTGTTGAAGTAAAGTCTTTTGAAGATCTGGAAACTTTAGGCCTTGAAAATATTGAAGGTAAAATTGTATTTTACAATAGACCTATGCAGCCCGATTTAATTCAAACCTTTGAGGCTTACGGTGGTTGTGTAGACCAACGTTATGCAGGCGCCATGGAAGCAGCCAAATATAAAGCAGCTGGTGTAATTGTGCGTTCAGTAAATCTACGTATGGATGATTATCCACATACAGGCACCATGAGTTATGGCGATTTACCAAATAGTCAGCGTATACCTTCGGCGGCTATAAGTACTAACGATGCCGAAAAACTCTCCGGTATGTTGTCTTTGAATCCAAAACTGGAATTCTATTTTAAGCAAAACTGCCAACAACTTCCCGATGTTGAATCGTATAATGTGATTGGTGAAATTACTGGTAGCGAATTTCCGGACGAATATATCTTAGTTGGTGGCCATCTCGATTCATGGGATTTAGGGGATGGCGCACACGACGATGGTGCTGGTGTGGTGCAATCTATAGAAGTTTTAAGATTGATGAAGGTTTTGAATTTACAACCGAAACGAACTCTAAGAGTTGTATTATTTATGAACGAAGAAAATGGTTTGCGAGGTGCAACGAAATATGCTGAAGAAGCCAAGCGCAAAGGTGAAAATCATATTTTTGCTCTAGAAAGTGACGCTGGTGGCTTTACGCCGCGAGGCTTTTCATTTCAGGCTGATGAAGCCAATTTTCAACAGGTTTTAAGTTGGCAAACGCTATTTAAGCCTTATCTCATTCACTTTTTTGAAAAAGGAGGTAGTGGTGCTGATGTGGGCCCATTAAAATCAGAAACCAATGTTTTAGCAGGATTGAGACCCGATTCGCAACGCTATTTTGATCACCACCACGCAGCCAACGATACTTTTGAGCATGTTAACAAACGCGAACTAGAACTTGGTGCAGCCACTATGACGGCTTTGGTTTATTTGTTTGACGCGTATGGAATTGTAAAAAATGAAGCTTTGACGCCGATTAAGGACTGATTTTTGATGCATAAAATAGAAACATTTCTTACTTCAAGTTTTTAAGCATATGTGTAATTTAAAAATTCTTGTAATACTTTTAATTTTACTCGGGAGTAATATGAAAGCACAAAATAACGAAACTAGTCTTCCTTATCAAGAAATACCTGACTACCCCGAAACCTATACTGCAGGTGCTGTTGTTGCAAGAATGATTGACGGTTTAGGATTTCGTTTTTATTGGGCCACTGAAGGTTTAATCGATACAGATTTAGCTTACCAACCATCAGAAGATTCAAGAAGCACTTATCAAACTATTGAACATATTTATGCGCTTTCAAACACAATACTGAATGCGGCATTGAGGAAAGAAAACCAAATTTTTAATACCAGTGATTTAGATTACAAAACCTTACGAAGTCGAACATTGATAAATCTTAAAACTGCCGCTGATATTTTAAGAGAAACTTCTGATTTAACCAATCACAACCTTAAGTTCAGTAATAGAGAAATGCCGTTTTGGTTTAATATCAACGGTCCAATTTCCGATGCTATATGGCATAGTGGGCAGATAGCTTCGTTTCGGAGAGCGTCAGGAAATCCAATTAATTCAAATCTTAGTTTTTTCACAGGGAAAATAAACAACTAAACACAAAACAGGTTCATGCACAGATTTATCCTTGCAATTTTAATGTTTAGTTTAATAGGCTTTTCTCTAAACGCACAAACCAAGGATTATTATGAAGTCGCCCTTAAAGATCAATCCAATGAAGAACCTATATCTTTTGCTACAATTCGATTAAAAGACTCCAAACAAGGCTTAATTGCAGATGCTGAAGGAGAATTTAGAATACCATTCGCTTTTAAGAACTTCAACGCCATATTCTCAATCACCAGTATTGGTTATGAATCTATTGAACTTATTGTTTCTGAATTGACACCTAATCAAATCAATATCTTCTATTTGAAACCCAATGTAGAAGAATTAAACGCTATTGTCATAGCTAATGATCCAGCGAAACGCAGGCGAGTTGACCAAGCTTCCGCTTTGGTTAAAGCTGCTAGAACGCTTACGGCAGATGAAATTATTTATTTAGCAATAAAAAATATTCAAACAAATTTGAGTGCATTACCTTCATCGGTGCTAGGTTATTATAGAGACTATCAAATAGTAAATGATGAGTATTATAACTTAAATGAAGGAATAGTTGAAATGTTTGATAGGGGCATTAGGTTTGAAGATGAGGCTTATGAAAGCTTTAAGGCGAGCATTTATTCCTATCAGCAGAATAATGAATTTAAACAAGACAGCACCTACACAGTTCCATACGATAGAGAAGTTAAGTTCATTCAAAATGCAGCTATCAGACCGAATGGAGGCAACGAGTTAACAATTTTAAATGTTCACAATCTTATAAGAAATTATAATGTAGCCACCTTTTCGTTTGTTTACGTTTTTAAATCTTATTTTTTAAATAATCATAATTCAAGGAGGAACGGCATAATTTATTTAAATGATGAACCCTTGGTGCAAATTAGATTTGAAACATATCCGAGAGTTTCAGGATCAAGTCATAAAGCATTCGGAAATATTTTAATTTCACTTAAAGATTATTCCATTCACAGATTTAATTATGAAGTATTTGATGATGATAAGGACAATGCCTTGTTCAACTTAAATATTGAATACAGACGCCAAAATGACAAAATGTATCTGAATTATATCACCTTCAACAATAGATTTATAATGATGGATAAAAATATATTGAGTGAAGAAGATATAAGTTTCTACCCTGACGAATATAAATTTCGAATCACATTTAATAAAAATATTAATTTAAATTCGGTTAGAAAGGGTTGTTTTAACATTAAGTACGGCAATCAAAAGTTGTACATTGATGAAATCATTAATAGAAGTAACGCATCCTTAGAATTAATTGTCCGACCGTTTTTTAGAGATGGATTTGATCAAAGAAGTTTTAATACTAAAGACCTTAGCTTTAAAATGCGTAAAATTAAGGATTTAGATGGAAGAGAAATATATGAGCCTAGACTTGTTATAGCATATCAATTTAGAGAGCTATTTATACAAGAAGTTTTTCCTGAAAAAGAAATTCCCGAAAATACACCTTTGATGGTGAATGACATACCAATCGAGTTTTCAAAAAGAAATTTATCCGAAAACACAGATAAATACTGGCTTAATTCACCTCTAAGACAAACTGTTACAATTAAAAAAAATAATTAATTCAGCAAATTAATTAATCGCTTTTATACAACATTTTTCCTGCCGCCTCATATTTATCACCTTCAACCCAAAACGGCGTTTCTAAAGCATTGCCAATATTTCTACCAGACATCACATAAGCTTGAAAAAACTTATAAAGGTAGTTGTAGTCGAGGGAATCGGCTTCGTCATTCGGACGGTGATAGTATTTGGTAACATCGCCACTAAATGATGTAAATCCCATCGAAAACGTGGGTGCAGGAATTCCTTTGTTCGCAAAATGTACGTTGTCGCTTCGGTCAAATAAACCTTGTTCAGGTGCTGGATCGTCGGTTGCTCTGAGTCCGAAGGTTTCGGCAGCACTTGTAATGTGCTCGGTGGCCGTGGTTCGGTTTAATCCTACAATTGTTGCCAATGAGGTATCATTGTATCCAGCATTATCACTATTAAAACAAAACACCATTTGTTCTAAAGGTAATACGGGATTTTCAACGTAAAACTTACTGCCTAATAAACCCTTTTCTTCACCTGTAAACAAAATAAATAGGGCAGAGCGCTTGGTTGGGTATTTGGCTAAATTTTCAGCCATACTCAATACGGTTACCGTTCCCACAGCATTATCGCGTGCACCGTTGTAAATGGTATCACCAGTTTCGTCAGGGTCGCCAATACCAACGTGATCGTAGTGCGCTGAGTAAATTATAAATTCATTTTTTAATTTGGGATCGGTACCTTCAACCATTCCAATAACGTTATAATCAACAATGGCTTCCGAGATTTCTGCACTCATTGAAACTGAAGCCTTTACACTGGTGTTTGGTTTAAAGGAATTTGCAATTTCACTCCCTTCATCTAAAATCCATAAATAGGCAAAATCATTACTTTCTGTGGTTTCAGCTTCATCTAAGGTCAACCGGCTTGTGTTAAAATTATGTTCAATATATCCCCACATTTGCGCACCTGTATCTAGTAACTCAACAATTCCTATGGCACCATGTTCTTGAGCTAGTTCTTGTTTTTTTTGTCTTAGCCTGAAAGCAGCCCTTGAATCAGAGGTTTCAGCACTGCCACTTTTTAAAATTAGCAATTTGCCTTTCACATTTTGATTGTTATAATCTGCTTCTAAACCGTATCCTAAAAAAGCAACCGATTCATTTCCCTTTAGTTTTGCTGCATTTAAAACAGCGTAATTGGCCATTAATTGATTGTTTATAGAAACCTTAACATCCTTTGGTGGCGATGTCTTTTTAAGTTTTACTTCCTGATAAAAGTTACCGGTTTTCGGATTTGGTAGCACACCGTAACTCCTGAGTGTATTGGCCAGATATGAAGCTGCTATTTTATTTTCGGCTGTTCCGGTTTCCCGACCTTTTAATAAGTCGTCAGAAAGAAAATATATATGACCTTCAATTATTTCCTTTTTTACGGTTTCTCGAACGGTGGCTTCATCGGTTTGGGCATAAATTCCGAAGGAGATAAATAGAATCAGGTTAAAAATTGACAATCGCCTCATGATGTGTTTTTTAAATTAATTAGCTTGGTATTTTACCTTACCACCAATGATGGTCATACTTACTTTGGTTTTCAAAATGTCGTCTTCAGAAATGGTCATGATATCTTTATCAAATACCGTGAAATCGGCCAATTTACCAACTTCAATCGTGCCTTTTTCATTTTCCATAAAGGCTCCGTAAGCCGGCCAAATGGTATAAGACTTTAAGGCTTGATCTCTGGTCATTTTTTGGTCTGGTTCGTAACCACCTTCGGGTGTGCCAGCTAAAGTTCTTCGAGAAACTGAAGCGTAAAAACTTGGTAAGGGATCTAATGGCTCAACTGGTGCATCTGTGCCATTTACAATTTTCACTCCTGTTTTAAGCAGTTTTTGCCATACATAAGCGCCTTCAATAATGCGCTGCTCGCCTAAACGGTCTATTGCCCAAGGCCTGTCCGATGCCATGTGAATGGCCTGCATTGCGGGGATAACACCTAACTCAGCAAATCTTCCAATGTCTTCTGGGTTAAGGTGTTGAGCGTGTTCTATTCTAAATCTATGATTATTTGCTTTTTCTCGATAGTTATTAAATGCGATTTCATAGCGATCTAGAATTTCACGATTCGCACGATCACCAATGGCATGAGCACAAACTTGAAACCCACTTTGAAGTGCTTTTTTTGAAGTGCTTTCTACAAAAGTCATGGGTAAGGTTTCATGTCCATAATGTCCTTCTCGGTCTGAATATGGTTCCAATAGCCACGCGCCGCGAGAACCCAATGCACCATCACAATTTAGTTTAATGGATCTAATGTCCAAAGTATGTTTAGCACTGTCAATCATAGGGCCTTTTTGGTACCACTCATTGAGTAAACTTTCATCAAAACCAGTTAGCATAACGTACATACGCACTGGTAATTCGTCTTCCGCTTTAAGTTCTTGAAGTAAATCAATGACCTGACGATTTTGTCCAGCATCATGAAACCCTGTAATACCCAATTTTAAGCAGGCTTCTTGCGCCATTTTCAGCGCTTTTTTATCTTGATCACGGTCATTTTTAGGAATGAATTTAGCAACCAATCCAGTGGCACGCTCGGTAAATATACCTGTTGGATTTCCGTCAGTATCGATAATGATTTCACCGCCTTCTCCTTCTTTAAGTGTTTCAGATAGTTCTCTTACTGTTGAAGCAGTAACTCCTGCAATTTCCATTGCTTTGGCATTGGCAAAAGAGGCATGACCACTGGCATGACTTAACAAAATAGGATTATCAGGACTTATAGCACTTAAGTTGTTGTGTGTTTGAAAACCCTTCACTAAATTTTCGGGTTGTGGTGTCCATTTACTTTGATGCCAGCCACGACCAACAATCCATTGGCCTGGTTCTGCTTTGGCAACCGCATCTTCTACCAGTTCTAATAGTTCGTCATAATTTTTAACATTGAGTAAATCAATATTTAATTCATTATAGCCAATGCCTAGTATATGGCCATGTCCTTCGATAAAGCCCGGTGTAAGGGTTTTACCATTTAAGTCTATGACCTGTGTGTTGTCATTCTTTGGAATTTGGGATTCGTCATCGCCAACGTAAATAATGATATCATCCTTAACGGCTATGATTTTGGCATTAGGTTGTGAGTCGTTAGCATTATAAATACTGCCGTTTTTGATAATTAAACTGGCGGCTTCAGGGCTGCTGGTGTTACTGTTGCAGCTGCAAAAAAGCACTGCCATTAATAGATATAGGTATTTTAGCATGGTTCGTTAATTTTAATAGGAGTGAAAGTTACGCAAAAAAGCTAAAGTTTTAACGGTGAATGGGGTGTTTAACAGTCGCGTTTTGGATCTATTTATAAAATAATAAAATAGAGGCATAATGGTTATTTATGTGCCCTAAAGGTTTAACACAATCACATTTTTAGTGCTTTAATTGGTTTAAGTATAGAGATAGTAATTTCAGTTTTGCCTTTCGATTTTTTCTAAATCCCGACCATCTATTTGAATAAATTCTATTCACTTTTATCATCTCTAAATAAAAAAACAAGATAAGCGCTATAATATCCCCCGAATCAAAAACAGCGATGCAAACGCGATGATGGCGTAAAGTTCTGGGAAAACTGCCAAAATCAATGCACGGCCAAATACATCGTTTCCTGAACCAATGCTATCAATACTGCTGGCACAAACTTTGCCCTGATACATGCCTGATATCAATCCGGCAATACCAAGTGCCAAACCGCCACCAAGAATTCCGGCGCCTTGTAACAAGGTCATTTCGGGACTAATTAAATCCTGTAAAATAAAGAATCCGGCAAAGCCATAGAGCCCCTGGGTACCAGGAAGTGCACTAAGTACAATAAACGAACCGAAAGATTCCGGACGCTTTTTTAAAGCACCAACGGTGGCTTGTGCGCCAATGGCGGTGCCCATGGCACTACCACATCCTGATAGGCCTACTAAGAGTCCGATGCCAATAAATGCGAGTGTTAAAGGTAATGTTTCCATAAATGTGTTATTAAGATTCTATAGGTTGTTTTTTAAATGGTTGGTAGGCTTTGCCGCCGCCTTTAAATTGGGCATTGTTGTAAAATTCTACAAAGGTTAATCTAAGCGGATGCACAAACGATCCCAGCACTGCGATACAAAAATTAAGGGTATGGCCAAATAATAGGAAAACTACCCCAATGAGAACGCCCCACCAGCTATTCTCCATAATTTGCATACCTATTTGGTTGACCACCAAGCCAAGAACTGAAGAAGCTACCCCTAATGCAAATAATCGCACATAAGACAATACATCACCCAATACGCCCGTGAAAATAAAAAAGAGTGGTAACAAACCGGTGGCAGCTCTGGCTGGCAAAGCTTGCTCCATATCGTGAAAAAAGAGTACCAATAGCACACCGCCTATCAACAATATATTGCGCATCATTCCAAAGTGTTGCAGTGCGGTAATCTCTTGCATGTCTGCCAAAAAAATCCAGATAAGACCAGTAACGATGCACAGTTTGCCAATTTGGGAAATGGCCTTGGTATAGTGATCAAAGCGCAGTTTATTATAAATTGAAACGAAGATCCCCAGAAAGATTTGTACCACACCAATCATTAAAGCCACATTAAAGGCATTGAACATAAAATCACGATCATCGGGTATCAGCACGTATTTACCTAGCATTTGAAAAAGTTCCCATTGTTCTGAATTGGTGGGAATACCAAAAACGCTGCCGGACTTTACTAATCCCATAACCGTGGTCATCAGTCCCAGTATCATGCCCATCAATGCCAAGCTTTTGGTAAGTTTTAAAAAGCCAAACCAACCTATAAGCGAAGCTGCAAAGAAAATGAGCCCGTAACCCGCATCGCCAAGACAGTAAGCAAACATGATAGGGTAGAAGACAGCAATGAGCGGTGTTGGATCCCATTCGTAGTAATTGGGCAACTCGAAAATTTTTGTAATAGGTTCAAACAGCTTTGAATACTTGTTATTCTGAAGCTTTACCGGCACTTCATTTTCCGGTTTTGGGGTTTCTATGGCATAGGATAATTGTTCGGTTTTTAAGTATTTGATTAAATCAGTTTCCATGGCAGCAGGAAACCAGCCAATGAGTGATAAAATGGCTCCTTTTTTATGCTCGTAATAACTGCCTTGTGCCATGGCAAAGGCCAACTGGTTTTCAAGGTTTGTTAATTCAGCTTTTAGGTTGGTTAAGCAACTTGAATAGGATGCGATTTCTTGTTGTATCTTTTCATTTTCTTTTTGCAATGTTTCTTCAAACTTTATAAGTTCTGATAATGTGCGTTCTGGTACTTTAACCGACTCAAATGGAATTGGTTTCTCCGGTTTGCCAATAACCACAAAATAAACCTGATTGGAAGTAATTTGTACCAACCTATGAATTAGCGAACCAAAATCATAGGTGTCGTATTCTTTTTTGGTAGCGATACATAGCTTAACCTTAATGCCGCTCGCTCTTAGACGTTGAATTTTACTTAAATCAAAATCGCCCCATGGTATGCGTTGCAGCTTATCCTTCAAGAGTGATTCTTTTTGAAGAACATTAGCATCCATGCGATGCTTTAGATCAAGTACATCATTAACTGCATAATTAACTGGTTCTTGCGCTTTGTGAGACTTACTTGTTTTTTTGCTCTCATGTGCCTCGATGATGTCAATCGCCTTAATGAGCCTATTCTTGTCCTGTTGTAGTACATCTAAAGCGTCGCTGTGAAAATCTTTGTTGAATTCAATATGCAACACACCAATCTTCTGCAGCATTTCTGTGATTTGCAGCCGTTGCCGATGAAAGACAAGTAAGGTCAATTTTTTAAATGAAGCTGTCATGCGGCTTTGCTCTCTTTTCGTTTCTTTACAATTTTCTGTGCAGCTTTTGAGATGTTTTCCTTGTCTTCTAAAAAGCGCTTAATCTTCAGTATAGCATCTTCATATTCTGGAATTTGCACTTTTTCATAGAGGTTGACTTTTTGGGTCGTTTTTTTTCTTGCTAAATCCAGAATGTCAATTTGTTGTTGCAAAATATCAGCTTTTATATTGAGCGTGATGACCTCTTTCAACAAGGCTATGCCGCCGGGTACCCAAGCAGGCATACGCCACCAGCTAACATCAACAATTCTAAATTTAATTGATTTAATTTCAGGAACATTTACGCCAATTACTTTTTTCTTAAACGTTTCTATGTTGTCCATCACGAGGACTTCAGGAAACGCCGCCCAAAAAGCCTCGTAATTGTCTAATCTGGCTTTGAGTTTCTCTCTCTGCTGGCTTATTTTCTCTAGTTCATTCATAAGTTTCACTACCTCTAAACGCAGGGCCGTTTCTTTATTTTTCAGAATGGGCAAAGCCTTCTGCCTAATAGCAAGTTGCCGCTTAAACAGTTGCACAGTGGTTTTATTATAGTGAAATTTTAATGCCATGTTATGAAGCGTTTATAGTTTGCTCTTCATGCCAGTACTGTTCTATAAATTCTTCTTTGATGCCCACTTCAAATTTTTTGAAATAGGTTTGCAAGAGTTCCCATCCTGTGTCGAGCATTTGGTCGATGGGAATATTAACATCTACAGCTAGTAATTTCCTAGAATATTCCTTTGCGAAGTCCAAACAGCGCTTGTCGTATTCGTTAAGGTCAAATCCATTTTCTTTTTTGGTCTTGGCATCCATAGCATCGGCATAAAGTCTAACCAGCGCATTCATCACCTGCGGATGGTCTTCACGGGTCTTTTTACCTATCACATTTTGCTTCAGTCTTGATAGGCTGCGAAACGGATCTATAATTACCTTGCCAATATCGGCGTCTTGCTTCAAAAACAATTGCCCTTCGGTAATGTAACCTGTATTATCGGGTATGGCATGGGTAATATCACCTTCATTTAAGGTGGTAACGGCTATGATGGTGATAGAACCGCCATGGGCAAATTGAACTGATTTTTCATAGATACTGGCCAAGTCACTGTACAGTGAACCAGGCATGGAATCTTTAGAGGGAATTTGATCCATTTTATTAGCTACAATCGCTAAAGCATCGGCGTAAAGCGTCATATCAGTAATTAAAACCAGTACTTTTTGTTTTTGGTCATTGGCAAAATATTCCGCAGCTGTACAGGCCATATCGGGTATGAGAAGGCGCTCTAACGGCGGATTTTCAGAAGTATTGATAAAGCAAACAATTTTATTAAGTACACCGGCTTTGGTAAAGGTATTTTTAAAAAATAGGTAATCGTCATTAGACAAGCCCATACCGCCCAAAATAATTTTATCGGCTTCAGCACGCATGGCTACTTCAGCCAGCACCTGATTGTAAGGCTGATCTGGATTTGCAAAAAACGGTATTTTTTGTCCTGTAACTAAGGTGTTGTTGAGGTCGATGCCTGCAATACCTGTTGCTAATAAGGTAGAAGGCTGTGAACGCTTTACGGGGTTAACCGCATTTCCCTTGATAACTCTATCTTCGCCGCGAAGTTCGGGACCGCCATCAATAGGTTCTCCGTAACCATTCAGAAATCTGCCAGCAAGCAAGTCGCTTACTTTTAACGAAGGCGGCGAACCGCTAAAAATCACTTCAGAATGAGAGGAAACACCTTCTGTTCCAGAAAACACCTGTACAGTTACATTGTCTCCAAGCACGCTAATAACTTGCGCAGGCATACCATTAACTCTTGCTAACTCACCATAACGTGCACCTTCAGCCTTTAAAGTGCAGGTGGCCTTTGTGATATTTGAAATTTTAGTATAAATACGCTTAAATCCCATATTTTTTATAATTCTGTTAGGGTTTTTTCTCTCATGTTTTGCAGAGCCTTCTCGAGTTCCTTATGATGTTTTTTAAATTGGGAGGAATCAAAAGGAGAATAATTCATTTGTTTGAGGATATTGATGATTTGTTTAAAAAAAGTACCTACTTCTTCAAATTCAGAGAAATGAAATTCCATGTATCCTATTTCCATGAGCTTATTAAACATGTACTGTTGCCTTTCTAGCGAGGTGTTCATGTCTACGTCATCAAACGAATCTTGTTGAATGAGCGCAAAATCAATCATTTCACTTTTCCAAAAAACAACATGATACTCAACTGGTACGGCATCATCTCCTAAAATGCTGATTTGATCTCTGGCTTCCAATCCATTACGGATTAGGTCTTTGCATTTTTTTACCTTTGCCACCCAGCCTTTCTGTATAGATGTATCGGTGTTTTCAACAAATTCTGGATAATCTAAATACTTGGAATAGGAGGCAATGGGGTCAATAGCGGGATATCTTTTGGCATCGGCACGTTTCTGAGACAATGCATAAAAGCATCGTGCCACTTTACTAGTAGATTCGGTTACGGGTTCTTTAAAATTACCTCCTGCCGGAGACACAGTACCAATAAATGTAACAGATCCCCAGGCGCCGTTGTTAAGTTCGGTAAGTCCGGCACGGCTGTAGAAATTGGCTATGGTAGCCGGAAGTTCTACAGGAAAAGCGTCGGGTCCAGGGAGTTCTTCCATTCTGTTGGACATTTCCCGCAGTGCCTGTGCCCATCTGGAGGTACTATCGGCCAGAATCAATACTTTTAGGCCCATAGCGCGATAATATTCTGCCAACGTCATTCCCACGTAAACCGAAGCTTCCCGAGCGGCTACTGGCATATTGGAAGTGTTACAAATAATGGTGGTTTTTTCGTCTAAAGTTCTTCCTGTATCGGGGTCAGTAAGTTTGGGGAACTCTGTAAAAATTTCTACCACTTCATTGGCGCGTTCGCCACAAGCTACCATAATTAAAATATCGGCCTTACTGTTTTTAGCTATGGCTTGTTGCAACACTGTTTTTCCGGTTCCAAATGGACCAGGAATATAACCTGTTCCGCCTTCGGCTATTGGGTTGAGTGTATCGATAACGCGTAAACCGGTTTGAAGAATTTTGTTGGGTCTTATTTTTTGTCGAAAGGTTCTGATGGCTCTCTTAACTGGCCACTTTTGTACCATAGTAACTTCAATTTTTTCTCCCTTTTCCGAAGATAAGACAGCCATAACATCATTGATGAGGTAGTCACCTTTTTTAACAACCGATTCTACAGTATAAGTGCCTTTTAGTGTAAATGGCACCATTATTTTATGGTCAATCCAGTTTTCTTTCACGCTGCCTAGCCAATCGCCGGCATGCACGGTTTCTCCTGCTTTAATTAAAGGGGTGAAGCTGTAATAAACGTCGCTGTCTAAAGGCGGTGTGGTTTGGCCCATATCAATAAACAAACCACTCATTTTTGTGAGGTCGTTTTGAAGTCCGTCGTATTTTTTAGAAAGTATACCCGGACCCAATTCAACTTCCAGCAATCGGCCGGTGAAATCTACCAAACTACCCATTTTAATAGTCATGCTAGTTTCAAAAAGCTGCGCAGAGACTTGTGTTCCTGTAATACGGATCACCTCTGCCATCAACCGTTTATTTTCGGTGTGAATCAGGCATATTTCATTTTGGGTAACCGCTCCGTGAGCCTCAATAAAAATAAGGTTGGAAATTACGCCAGTTACTTTTCCTGTATTCATATCGCTGGAGTTTTTGTAGATGTTACATCGTTAATAATTTTATGAAGTAGCTTTTCAAAGCATTCCTGGCCATTTGATGAATCAATAATTGCCCAACGCTGTATGATTTGTAGTTTGATGGTATAGGCGAAAACATCTTCAGTACCAAACAAGCCTTGGGTTTTTTCTTCCAAAAAATCCCATATCACCGTATCTATAAAGCGCTCTATTTTTTCAGGTTTATTTTCGGATAATACTTTAATAAGTGCATTTAAATAAGGATAATCTTTTGTGACTAAAGCAGAAGGTGACCGATCCGGGCCAACTTGCAAAATTAACCTGTCGGCATCATGAATGTTGGGTTGGGAAAGGAAATCATAGGTATTGAAGTGAAACGCTGCAATAAGTGATTTTAATTCCCTAACAAAAGTAAAGTAATTGGATAAAAAGGTATTATCTAAACCAAATACTTCATTGTAAAACCTGTCTATTATGGCATCTTCCATGTCTCTTGGATTCATGTTCGCCAATCGATCTTCATTTTCTGCCAGAAAATCGTTCATAAAATCGGGAAAGTTTTTTCGGCTTAATTTGTATGCTTTTATGTCTTCAAGATTGAATACGCTTGGTTTTTTAAATGGTGCTGTTGGAAAGGCTTTGTACTCTTGACAAAGTATTGACAACAGGTTATTTATATCATTCGGATAGATTAGGTACCTCAATAATTTTTTATCCTTCTTGGTGAGGTTTCGTCTAATCATATCGAAAAGGTCATCAAAGTCTAAGTTTGACGAATCCATCTGTGGAGACATATCAGGAAGGCTAGATATGAGATAGTAGTAGTTCATTCCGGTACTTTAAATAAAACCTTATTGGTTTGCTCAGAAAGGTAAGTTCTAAAAATCTCTATGAAGTCATCATCACTAAAGGAAATCTGATAATTGTCGGCTTTTCTGGCAATTCGAAAACCGCCGTTTAAACTACCTTCAAAGCTAACGGTCATATTGGGCGTAACTTCCTTAATTCTTCGGGTAAAAGCACCACTAAGTTTATCTTCCAAGCCTTTGGGCAAAATGAGTTCGAGGTCATTGGTGTCTTTCCAATTTTTTAAAACATCAGAAATAGCCGATTGCATAAAACTCACATCGGCAAGGGCTTCTTTCGTGGTAGTTTCAATAATTTTTTTAGACAGTAAACCTTCTATTTTTACTTTAAGGTCACTAATAAATTGTTTGGCTTTAAGTTCTAATTCACTTTCTACGCTTTTCTTTAGTCTGATTGCTGCGCGCCGGGCTTCTTCCAAAATACCATCTGCTTCAGCCTTTGCATTTTGTAGTATTACAGCCTTCTCAGTTTCGGCTATTTGAAGCATTTTTTTTGATTGCTTCTCAGCCTTTTCGATACCTTCTTGATAGATTTGATCGGTTAGCTTTTCAAGATTATTAATACTACTGCTCATATTGTTGATATTAAATTACCATTAAAGGAATGGGGCTGTTAAAAACCATTTTATCGGTGAGACTTTCATGAAACAAGCTCTCAATAAATGAGTAGTTTTTAGACAGTACGACAACGGCATCGATATTATTTGCCTTAGAATACTCCATAATACCTTTATCAATATGAGGATGCTGAGTAAATGCAAAAGAAGTTTTTACATTGCTCATTTGCTTTATTAAATGATCGCGATTTTCATGTTCTTTTTTGGTCATGGTTTTTTCCTCACGATTTAAGGTAACCACATCTATTGAAAACCCTAATTTTTGACCCAAATTTGTTAGAAATACAATGGAATCATCATTGATCTTTAAACTGTAATCACAAGCTAATGCCACTTTCTTTATATGCTTTAAACTTGTGTTATCGGGAATTACAATAACAGGTGTTTCAATCATTTTGATGATTTTCGCTGTTTTAGTGCCCCAAATTTCATTAATCCCTTTGGCGCCTTTTGTGGCCATCACTAGCATATCGATACCATTACTATTTACCTTATTGGCAATATTGTCGACAGACACTCCTAATTCTTTTTTGAATGCATGCGGAATTTTTTTCAATCCCGGAATATTTTCGACTAATTGCTTGAATTGCTTGTCGATCTTTTTTTCCAAATCTGTAAGGGTGAACTTGTGACTTTCTTCAGCCAATGGGCGATGATAGACGTGATAAATAACGAGTTCGGCATTGATTTTACTTGCTAAATGAATAGCTTGATCGAGGGCATTATTGGCTCTTTCAGAAAAATCGGTAGGGACTAAAATGGTTTGTTTTGTTTTCAAGTTGTTTAATATTTATCGGTTAAATAAGTAGCTCAATCAATTGCAATAACAGTAAAACAGGCTGCCATTGATATTGCCACTAATTTACAAATTTGTAGAACTATAACCAAGCTTAAAGGGTGGTGTAGGTATTATTATATCATTAAAAATGATAATGGTCACATTATACGTTGAGAAGATTAAATTAATTAGGGAATTGATTAGTAAATGACAAAAATTGAATTGAGATATGTTCCTCGATATTTTGCCCTTGCCCTAAAGGGTAAATCGAGGAAAATCAGACACGATCTAGGGCTAAAGACAAAACAGATCTTCCTGTTTAAATATCCACAGTGTTTTTGTCATATATTAATAGAAAGTTGTTTCGTCATGTTTTTTAAATGTGCCTTGAGGCACAGTACATGAGGCACTTCGATAAAATAAAAAAATAAAGCCGTAATCAGGTATTAATTGTTAATGACTTACTCCCTCAAACTCCAAATTTCATAAATAGGGTCGCCTTTGCTTGAAAGTCCGGAATGGTGCCAGTTGCCATCTTTTAGTTCGTAATTAAATTCTAAGCTGGCGCCAACTCGGCTGATGTCTCTTGAAAAGAATTCGATATTTTCAGTATAGATGCCATCTTTGGTGATGTAAGTACCGCCACCGGTGCCCATAAATTGTTTGGTTTCGGTGTTGTAGGCAATCCATTGAAAACGTGTACCCGATAGTATTTTCATGGTTTTTCTGGGTGTATTGGTATTGCGCATCTCGGTTTCGCCATCGCGCATTCTGCCACTCATAAGCCAGGCGCCTTGCAGCGCTCCGGGTGCACCGCTGTCTATGCGTTTGAATTGCATTTCCGTTCCAACAATTTGTAAGGTGGTATCTGTAATTGATACTTCAAAACTAAAAGTTTCACCTACGGTTTCAGGAGCTTCGGTATTAAATTCAACCAGTTCGCTCATTATGTTATCTTCTAAACTCCAGGTACCGCCATTGGTATTTAAAAATTCACCTGTCCTGGCGTTGTAAGTGGTGAGTACTTGATAGCCGTCAGCAAAAATTACCACGCTTTTTAACGGAATACCATCTTCTGCAGTGTAATTACCTTCCCATGCGCCAATGACGGATTGCGCCTTCAGGAGACCAAAGGAACCTAAACAGATTAAAATAATAATATAATGTTTCATGATGTGATGTTTTGATTAAGTTAATGGTTAAAGTTAGAAATAAAACCTCAGTTTAAATTAATTAATACTCCTTATCTGCCATTGGTTTCTGATGTTTCGGTTGAATTCTTCAAGCTTTGTATAAACTCAACAGATCTTTTGAGTGCCATTTCACCTGAATCATCAAGCGTAAACTGGTATTCATGCCCCAACGCCGGTACGTGATTTTTTGGAAAAAATAGGGTATCTATTGATACATTGAGCGCAGATAGCTTGCCGGCTAAAAGTTTGGATTGGGGTAACAAAGGATCTTCATTGCCTGCCGAAATAAAGGTAGGAGGAAAGCCACTTGTAAGAAAATTGGTTACAAAAGCTGTGTTTGCATAGTTATCATCTGTGATGTCTTTTTTTCCAAAATACACCCATTTAACGGTTTCTAAAAAAGTGCCAAAAGCACCTTCTGTGCTTGTGTTATCTATATTATAAATGCCACAGTATAGCAGCAAGCCTTTTAATTGCTGGGGTTCTAGACCCGGTTCAACCTGAGTTATTTTGGCATAATCGGGATTGGTTATAATATTGGCTGTGGCCGAAGCTATCATGGAACCGGCAGAATCGCCGGCAAGAATAAAAAAGGAGGTGTCTGCATGTAAATTTTTGGCATTGGCGGAAATAAAGGCCAATGCCTTATTGAGTTGTTGTATGGGTTTTGGATATTTGCCTGCAGGGGCAATGGTATAATCTATAGATATCACCACAAAACCCTTTGAAGCCAAAATTTTACAATAATTGCTTATCTGACTTTTATCTCCTGAAATTAATCCGCCACCATGCGTCCACACGATTACTGGTAATTGCTTTTTAGATGTAATGCTATCGTTATGAAAATAAACATCTAAAAAAGCATCATTATCAGATATATCATATTGTATATTGTTAATAGTTTCAATACCATCGGGAACCTGTTGTTCTAAGGCAGCATTTACTTTAATGGCTTCTTTGTCAAAACCATATCTAATTAACCACACGGAAGGATAGGGTGAAAGCTTAAAGACTGCAAAAATCGTGACGAGCAGTATGACTACAATCAGGATAAGACGTTTAAATATCTTTTTCATCAAGCATTCGGTTTTAGTTAACCCGCAGTTGCTCATAAAGATACAAAACTTTTATTGGAAGCTGCATTTGTAAATAAAGACGATGGGCTATTTTAGGTCTCCAAACTCAATGCAGGTTGATATTTATTGCTGTTAAAAGTATTATAGAATTGGAACCAATTCTTTTAAGGCTTGTTAATTACGCGTATCTAAAAACTGAATACGATAATTATTTAGTTGTATTGCTTTTTTATAGTATCAACAGATTTTTTAACAAGCATTTTAAGTTGATCTATATCGATATCTGATAGTTTGTTTACATACAGGCAGGATGAACTTGTTTTAAACTTTCCAAGTTTTTGTAAAATATCATTGTATTCGTTAAAACCTGCAATGATGTAAATGGTAAGGTTTTGTTTTCTTGGCGAAAACCCGGTTAGGAACCAGTCGCCTTCACGTCCGCTATCATATTTATAATGATAACTACCAAAACCAACAATGCTTTCTCCCCACATTTTGGGTATTTCGTTTGTTAATTCAGTGAAAAGTTCTAATAGTATTTTGCAATCTTCTTGTCGTTGTTCATTTTCTACAGAATTCAAAAAGTCAAGAACATTAACATTGTTGGGTTGTGTTTTTAATGTAGCCATGTCTTATGGTTTTAACTTCCAAATTTTATCAGAAAATGACAAATATTCCGGCAAAGCAGCTGAACCGTACCAGTTATAAATATCGTAATCTAAAAGTCCGTTTTTAATGGCCAAGTCTGTTAGCAAAAGTTCTTTAGCTTCATCTATAGAGTTTACATTATCTAGAATAAAAATGCCTCTGTAACCATCGTTGTTTTTGCCTAACGGACCAGCAACAATAAGCTTACCAATTTTTACCAGGTGATTGATATTTTCCATATGACCTTTAAAACTGGTGGTGATGAGTTCCTGATTGGTGGTGGTATTGGTGCCTGTTTTTAAAATTACTAAAAAGTAACGCTTCATACCATAATCGTCTGCACCTAGTTTTTCGGCCAAGGCTTTGTCGTAATTTGGATTGGTATCTAGTGTGTCGATTTTAGTGTTATTTTGTGCAAATGCAGTATTAATAACTGACAAAAGCACTAAGGTTATCAAATATTTCATAGTTAAATTATTTATTATAACTAATTTAAAGTATCAGGCTTTTTTTAATGTAATGCCACACCTAAAGTAAGAATTTTAGATCTTATTTTTTTGCAACAACTCATTAAGT
This sequence comes from Paucihalobacter sp., assembly GCF_036825875.1. NCBI lineage: Bacteria > Pseudomonadati > Bacteroidota > Flavobacteriia > Flavobacteriales > Flavobacteriaceae > Paucihalobacter > Paucihalobacter sp. The sequence continues at coordinate 48,262 of NZ_DAISXK010000018.1, forward strand.
CATCACAATTACAACATGTCATCTGTATTTTTAACCTCTTTGAGATACCGCACTATTACTTTAATAATCACACGTAGTATTAAAGCGGCAGCCACTATAAAGATAATTGTTTTTTGTATCCATTATTATTGTTTATGGTTACCCCATTTTACCATCACCATCAATGTCTTTAGTGAGTTGTGTTTCTAGTGCTGCCAGCGTTTTGCGCAGTAATGCTCTTGTATTGGCTAACTCTGTTTCAAGCAGTACTATGCGCTCTTCAAGGCTGTTTGCTTTGTTTTCTTGTTTTTGTAATTCATCTTGTTGTTTTAAATCCCAAAAAAATGCCCATAGTATAATTGGTTTAAGTTGATGTTATAAATATAATTCATTTAGCTGGATTCCATTTTTAAAACGCATTACATTGTTGTGAAGGTCTTACGTGTAATTTATAAATTGGATTACTTTAGCCATTTACTTTAAATGCTTTTGTGTTAAAAATCACACTAACTTTTTATCTTAAGTTACTTTATTTTAAGGTGGTTGTCTTTGTTATTTATATCTATGGCACTAAGGCTTTGGTCTTTCGGTCTTCATTACAGTTATTTACTTGCAAAGCAATCAAAATCCCAATAAACACAAGAACAATTTCGCCGACAGCATATTTGAAATACTGAACCGTTTTACCTTTTGCTAGTAAATTTTGTCTAATTCGCCTAAAGAATTTAATCATATCATGGTTATTTAAAGTCCTCACTCAAGCTGGCTCTTCACTATCAAAGGTCTACTAGACCATTGCTTAACGTTCGGCCCTCTAAAAAATTTTATCATTGTTATTGGTTGATTATAGTCTCTACTCAGCAGCTTCAGCGTAGGAGCAATGAAGCACAACGTTTAGTATATGAAAAGTAGGCGATTTCGAAGCACGAAACTTTCGGTTAAGCACAAAGTTTGACACGAGCCACAAACCTTGATTTTATTACTATTCCGCCTATTTTTTATATACATTGTTATGCCTTCGCCTTTTTTATTTCTTCTTTGGTTGCCTGTAATGATTTGCTC
>NZ_DAISXK010000019.1:0-47872 GCF_036825875.1 Paucihalobacter sp.
CACTAATCTCGAGAGTATCAAAAGCTAAAATTGAAAAAGAAGTCGTATCGCTAGCCTTTCTGGGAAATATTGTCGATGTGTGGGAAGCACTTTACGATGCCAATATACATATTGACTTAGGAAGTGATCAAACCTCCTTGCACAATCCATGGGCTGGTGGTTATTATCCAGTTGATATGACTTTTGAACAAGCAAATGAAATGATGTCCATAAACCCTGAGTTATTTAAACAAAAAGTTCAAATCTCTTTAGTGCGTCATGCAAAAGCCATTAATAAACATACGGCCAAAGGCACTTATTTTTTTGATTATGGAAATGCCTTTCTATTGGAAGCGTCACGTGCAGGTGCTGATGTTATGGCTCAAAATGGCATCGATTTTAATTATCCAAGCTACGTGCAAGATATTATGGGACCCATGTGCTTTGATTATGGATTCGGACCGTTTCGATGGGCTTGCGCTTCTGGAAATGGAGAAGATTTAGCTAAAACTGATGCCATTGCTTGTGAAGTACTTGAATCCTTGAAAAAGAAAGCGCCAAAAGAAATCCAACAACAATTAGCTGATAACATAAAATGGATAAAAGGCGCACAAAGCAATAATCTTGTAGTGGGTTCAAAAGCTAGAATTTTATATGCTGATGCCGAGGGACGGATAGAAATTGCTAAGGCTTTCAATAAAGCCATTAAAAATAAAGATATCGGCTACGTGATTCTCGGTAGAGATCACCATGATGTTTCAGGTACAGATTCACCTTATAGAGAAACGTCAAATATCTATGATGGCTCAAAATTTACAGCCGATATGGCCATCCAAAATGTGATTGGCGACAGCTTCAGAGGCGCGACCTGGGTAAGCATTCACAACGGTGGTGGCGTAGGTTGGGGCGAGGTTATTAACGGTGGCTTTGGTATGGTTCTTGATGGAAGTAAGAGGGCAGATAAAAGCCTCAAGTCCATGCTCTTTTGGGATGTTAATAACGGAATAGCGAGACGAAGCTGGGCTAGAAATGAGGAGGCTATTTTCGCCATAAATCGCGCCATGGAAAATGAACCGCAACTGAAAATTACCATACCGAATTTGGTTGACCCAGAATTACTAGAATAGACGTAACTCAATAAATAAAGACTATGAAAAAAATTGTAAAACTATTGCCAATACTACTCGTAGTAGCAGTATTAACCTCCTGTTCATCCGTTCGTGTAGCAGCTGATTATGAACGTGGAACTAATTTTGCAGATTACAAAACCTTCGCGTTTTTTAAACCAGGAATTGATCAAGCCAAAATAAGTGATATAGATAAAAGACGCATTCTAAAAGCTATAGAAACAGAAATGCTCGCAAAAGGTTACTCAAAATCCGAAACGCCCGACTTGCTCGTCAGTATCTTTACCGAATCCACCCAACGTGTTGATGTTTACAACAACGCTTGGGGCTGGGGAGGTTGGGGAGGCTGGGGAGGCTGGGGCTGGGGTCCTGGCTGGGGAGCCTGGGGTCCTGGTTGGGGCGGCGGCTGGGGTGGAAACGCCGTATCGACCTCTGTTGAAGGACAACTCTTTATAGATATAATCGATGCCAATAAAAAAGAATTAATCTGGCAAGGTTCTGGCACAGGTAATCTTACCGATAAAGATATTGATAAGAAAATCGCACAAATACAAGAGTTTGTGAATAAAATTTTGCTTCAATTTCCGCCAGATAAAACAAATTAAAAAACACTAAGGCGATGGTAAAGTCGCCTTTTTTATTTAAAAATATTTCCACTAATCAGGTAACAGCTGCAAATTACTGTATGGATTACGTTCGTTTAATGGAAAATCCTACTTAATAAGAAAGTAACTCTAGAATTTTTGCCTTCACCTTTTCCATACTAGGAATCATTGTTTGTTCTAAAATTGAATTCAGTGGAATTGCCGGCATATTTTCACTACCGATAGTCATTACTGGTGCATCTAAAAATTTAAAACACTCCTCCTGAATTTTACCCGCTAAAGCTCTGGCAAAACTATTATTTGAAGGCTCTTCGGTAACAACTAAACATTTGCCCGTTTTCTTTACGGAGGCCATAATGGTTGCTTCATCTAGGGGAAATAAGGTTCTCAAATCGATTATTTCAATTTGGTCACGCATATCAAGTGCTCCAGAAGCATTGTAAGCCCAATGAACACCCATACCATAGGTTACTATCGTAATGGTTTCAACATGCTCTTGTTTCCATATTTCCTGTAAAACCCACGCTTTTCCAAATGGTAAAATATAATCTTCGGCAGGTTCAACAGACGTAGCGCCTTTGGTGCCTTCTACCTTACTCCAATATAATCCTTTATGCTCTAAAATCACAACTGGATTTGGGTCGTAATAGGCGGCTTTCATCAAACCTTTTAAATCAGCTCCGTTACTTGGGTAAGCGATTTTAATGCCTCTAATATTTGTTACGATACTTTCAACTGATGAAGAATGATAGGGTCCACCACTGCCATAAGCCCCAATAGGCACCCGAAGAATCATACTCACAGGCCATTTCCCATTACTTAAATAACAGCTGCGGCTAACCTCGGTGAATAGCTGGTTGAGTCCAGGCCAGATATAATCCGCAAATTGAACCTCAACAATAGGTTTTAATCCAACAGCACTCATGCCCACAGTCGATCCTACAATAAAAGCTTCTTGAATTGGCGTATTAAAAACACGCTCGTCACCAAATTTTTGGGCTAAGGTAGCCGCTTCTCGAAAAACGCCACCTAGTCTACCACCAACATCTTGGCCGTATAACAAACACTCTTTGTGCTTGGTCATGATTTCTTCAATAGCAAACAAAGCGCAATCTACCATGACTACTTTTTCTGCGCCTTTGGGAGCGCGCTCGCCTTGTTCCTCTACAATTGGTGTCGGCGCAAAATCATGCGTAAATAAATCTTCTGGTTTGGGATCTTGAGCATTTAATGCTTTCTCAAAATCTTGTTGCACTTTTGTGATAGCTTCCTGTTCTATAAATTCAGCTTCTGCTATTGTAAAACCGTTTTCTAATAATTGATTTTTTAAGACAGGATAAGGATCTCGTGACTTGGCTTCCTCTAAATCGTCGCGATACCATTCCATTCTAACACCTGAGGTATGGTGATTTAATAACGGAACTTTGGCATGTACTAAAAAAGGACGGCGTTCTTCGCGAATGGTTTTTATCACCTTTTCAAGCGCTTGGTAACTTTCAGTGAAATTAGCGCCATCAATAGAAATAGCTTCTAAGCCTTTGAAACCCTTAGCGTATTCAAAAGCGTCTTGTGCTCTGGTTTCTTCAGCATTTGCTGATATATCCCAACCATTATCTTGTACCAAATACAATATCGGTAATTGTTTTAAAGCTGCCATTTGAAAGGCTTCAGCAATCTCACCTTCAGTCACAGAGGCGTCGCCTAGAGAACATAACACTATCGAATTCCCACGAAAGTGGGAATCTCGTTCTTTAAAATCAGAGATAGACGTACTACTTTCGGCTCTTTTCATGAAAAGACTACCGCTTTCGCGGTAATGTAGCCCCATAGCGGCGCCAGTAGCAGGAATTGCTTGCATGCCAGTAGCCGAGGATTGGTGAGGTATTTTTGGTTTATCGTCGTCTCTTAGACTTGGATGTGAATAATAGGTTCGTCCACCAGAAAAAGGATCATCTTTTTTGGCCAGCAATTGTAACATCAAATCATAAGGCTGCAGTCCGAACGACAATAGCATCGCATCATCGCGATAATATGGATAAGCGTAATCCTGAGGCAACAATTGCATTCCCGCAGCAATCTGAATGGCTTCGTGTCCGCGTGACGTTGCATGCACATATTTTGAAACAACCTTAAAATTATCTTCGTAAAGTTTTGTCATTGCTTTGGCGGTACAAAGCGTTTTAAATCCTTCTTTTAAAATTTCTTTATTCATCAAACTTCTATTGTTTCAATTTTATGCATCCAATTAAAAATATCGGTTTCCTTACCAGTTTTTATGCTATTTAGTTGGTCATTAATTTCTTTAGCTACTGGATTTTTATCAGAAATGAAAATGGTTTCATGTTCCGTTCCAATTTCTTCAATATAAGCAATACCTACAGCGGTTCCAGTTCCGAAGGCTTCTTCGAGCGTACCATTGTTGGCTGCTGCTTTTATTTCTTCTAATGAAATCAATTTCTCAGTGACCTTATAATTCTTATGTCTTAAAAGTTGAATTACGCTATCGCGGGTAATGCCTTTAAGCACCGAACCATCCAGCAGCGGTGTGAAAAATTCTCCGTTAATTTTGAAGAAAATATTCATCGTACCTACTTCTTGAATGTATTTATGTTCCGCAGCATCTAACCACAACACCTGATCGTAGCCTTTAGCTTTGGCGATTTCGGTTGGCCGAATGGCAGCTGCATAATTTCCAGCTGCTTTCGCCTCACCTGTCCCGCCATGAGCGGCTCGAATAAATAATGTTTCTGCCCATAACTTAATGCGTTTCGTAAAAAAGGGGCCAGCAGGCGACGCCATTGCAATAAATTTGAAATGCGTTGCCGCACGCATCCCAATAAATGGTTCATCGGCATACATAAATGGTCGTAAATAAAGTGCGCTGCCTTCTTGGGATGGAATCCAATTTTTTTCTATGGAAACCAACTGCTTTAAACCTTCCACAAAAAGGGTTTCAGGAAATGGCGGCATACCCATTCTGTCGGCACTTTTGTTAAGTCTGGCTGCATTTCTTTCTGGCCGGAATAGCATGGGTATTCCATCTGAATCCAAATAGGCCTTCATGCCTTCAAAAATTGCCTGTCCGTAATGCAAAGCCATGGCGGCTGGATGGGTTGGAATTAATGTTAAAGGTTCAATGCGAGGATTTACCCATTGCCCGTTTTCAAAGTCACATATAAACATATGATCGGTGAAGGTTTTTCCAAGTGGAATATTGTTGAAATCAAAATTTTCAACTTTTGACTGCTTTACTGTATCAATTGAAATATGAAACGACATAACTTTTACCTTTAAAATATATTGAATTAAATTTTTTGTGTATCATTAAATTGCTCTAAATAATCACCCACGCGGCGTAAGAAACTCCCTCCTAAAAATCCATCAACGACGCGATGATCAAAGGATAGTGATAAATACATCATACTGCGAATAGCAATTTCATCTCCCTGTTCTGTTTCGATAACTTCAGCTCTTTTCTTAATAATCCCGAGCGCCAAGATAGCTACTTCGGGTTGGTTAATAATTGGCGTGCCCATAACACTTCCAAAGGTACCAACGTTAGATATAGTGAAGGTGCTACCACTAATGTCATCGGATGAGAGTTTGTTATTTCTTGATTTATCTACTAACAGGTTTACATCTTTTGCTAATTGGGTTAAGCCTTTTTGGTCTGCATTTCTAACTACAGGCACAATTAAATTCCCGTTGGGTAATGCGGTAGCCATTCCTATGTTAATCTCTTCTTTTAATATAATAGTATTTCCATCAACAGAGGCATTAATATTTGGAAAATCTTTAATCGCCTTCGCAACTGCTTCTACAAATAGAGGTGTAAAGGTTAACTTTTCGCCATATTTCTTTTGAAATGCGGCTTTGTTAGTATTTCGCCAGTTGACCATATTGGTTAAATCGGCTTCAACATAAGCCGTTACGTGTGGTGATGTATGCTTGCTATAAACCATATGATCGGCAATCATTTGGCGCATGCGATCCATTTCAATAATTTTCCCTTTGCCTTTATCTAAATTCAATTGTGGAATGCGATAGGCAGTTGGATCATGCTGAATTGCCGGCTGCGCAAATTTAAAAGGCCTTCCTTGTTCTATGTACTGAAATACATCACTTTTACGTAATCTTCCCTCTTTGCCAGTTGCAGGAATACGAGCGAGCTCTTCAAAACTTATATGATGCGATTTTGCAATCGATAAAATAAGTGGTGAGAAAAAAGTACCATCTACCTTATCCGCAGTAATAGTGTACGTTGTAGCCTGCTTTATTGGTTTTGGGTGCGTTATTTTTTTTGGTATTTGAGGAGCATCCTTAACTTCATCTGCAATAACTGCGTCTTTTTTTGAAGTTGTTACTTCTTCTGAAATTTCTAAAATTGCAATGGTATCGCCAACTGGAACAACGTCCTTAGCTTGGCATAATGTTTTAACCAATTTACCCGATGCTGGCGCGGGCACTTCATTATCGACCTTGTCCGTGGCCACTTCTAGGATAATATCGCCTTCTTCAAAGCTATCGCCTTCTGCGATTAGCCAGTTGATAATTGTTCCTTCGGTAATGCTCTCGCCCATTTTGGGCATTTTAAATTCCAGCGAAAGCGGGGATCTCTCATTTTCACTCATTGTAATAGCTATTGAAGATTTGATTCTTTAATCAATAATAAAAGTACTAATTCTTTAATTCTACATTTGTTAAAATCTTACAAAATAAATTATAACAGGATAAAATTCTGTTTTTCTATAAATATTAAGTTTTTAATTCTTTTTATCTTTGTAAAAATATGATTCAAAAAATTAATTATCGATGGCTTATCAGTTAGACAAAGTAGACATCCAAATATTGAAGATGCTTCAAAAAGACAGTAACCGAACTACAAAAAGTATTGCTGCCCAATTAGACATGAGCACCTCTCCCATTTTTGAACGTATTAAAAAATTAGAAAAAGAAGGTTATATAAAAAAGTACGTAGCTGTTTTAGATAATAAAAAAATAGGATTAAAATTGACGGTTTTTATTGGCATAACACTTCAAGGGCATACCAGAAGTTACTTAGAAAAATTCGTGAAAGAGATTAATAATTTTCCCGAAGTAGTAGAATGTCATCGGGTTAGTGGCAATTTTGATTATCTGCTGAAATTGATAGTTGAAGATATTGAAGCCTACGAAACTTTTATAATCACTAAGCTAACGCTCCTTCCTTATTTAGGTAATGTACAAAGTCTCATCACTTTATCAACTGGTAAAGAAACCAACGAAATTGATTTAAGCAGTGTGCTTTAATAACTACTTTTTAAAAGTTTCTCTCAGCGTTTTATAAACATCATCTTGAACCTTCATATCGTTTGGTACTTCTCTAAGCGGTTCAACTGCATTTAAAGTGTCGTGACATTCCTTTGGTAATTGCTGATACAACTGCGTCCCTTTGGTTTTCCAAGTAATCATGTCATCACTTACTTGTTTCACAATTTTTGCGGGATTTCCAACTACTAAACTCCTTGGTGGAATTTGCATTTCTGACGACACAAAACACATAGCACCAATAATACTTTCGTCGCCTACCTCAGCATCGTCCATAATGACAGAGTTCATTCCTATAAGGCAATTTCTTCCTAGATTAGCGCCGTGAATAATGGCGCCGTGACCCACATGTGCACTTTCTTTTAAAACAATACTTTTACCTGGAAACATATGCACTGTACAATTCTCTTGAACGTTCACGCCATCTTCTAGAATGATTTGCCCCCAATCGCCCCTTATAGCCGCTCCTGGACCAATATAACAGTTTTTACCAATAATTACATTGCCCGTAACCGCCGCAAGTGGGTGTACAAAGCTGCTTTCGTGAACTACTGGTGTATAACCGTTGAATGCGTAAATCATAAGCCTGAGAGGTTAGAGATTAGAGATTAGAGGTGTGTTTCGATTGCTGTTTTTCATTTTTACGCTTTGCTATTTTTGAAACTAAGTGCTTTTTTAACGACGTCAACATTTTAGAAATTTCGGATAATCTTTTCCTGTTTTCCTCATTCTCCTCCTCTGAAATATAATTTCTAATTCTTGCCTTTGTTGATGCACATACGCTTTCATGAACACTTTCCCAAGATATTTGTAAGTATCTATTAAAATTAGCATCGGAACCTGCAGAACCTTCAGCAATATTAAAACCTATCGAGTCGGCTGCCCTTTGAAACTGAGAACTTAAATTATACGATTCGTGTTTTGGAAATTTTTGAATCTGTTGATTAACCAATTCAGCAAATTCTATAGCTTTTTGATATACAATCAAATCTTCAAAACTAAAATGGTATTTACTCTTCATAGCTGTTTTGATTACTAACCTCTTACCTCTATTTACTATTTACTATTTACTATTTACTATTTACTATGTCTTAAACTTATCTAAAACTTTCTTAGTAAACTCGCTCAACACCAACCTACCACTAATCTTAGCCCGCTGGGTCAGCAATTGGTCCCAGTCTTCGGTCCCGCGCCAGAACATCGTTTTCATTTCGGTCATGGCTTTGGGGTTGTAGGTACACAATTTTTTAGCAAATTGATGCACAGCTTCATCTAAGGCCTCGGTGGTATCAAACAATTCTGTGAAAAGTCCTTTTTGCAATGCCCATTCTGCTGAGAAAAATTCATCTGCATTCATGGCAATTTGCGACATCCCGCTTAAGCCAAGTTTACGCTGCACTGCAGGACCGACCACAAATGGACCTATGCCAATATTAAGTTCGCTCAGTTTGATGGAAGCAAATTTGGTTGCCATACAATAGTCGGTAGCCGAAGCTAAGCCAACGCCACCACCAACGGTTTTACCTTGCACCCGACCAACGATAAACTTAGGACATTTTCTCATGGCGTTGATAACATTTGCAAACCCTAAGAAAAATTGTTTGCCAGTTTCTTCGTCAGTAATATCAACTAATTCGTTAAAACTAGCGCCTGCACAAAAGGTGCGGTCACCACCACTTTTTAAAATGACTACCTTTACATTGTCATCTTCTCCAGCGCTAGTGATGGCTCTTGCCAATTCGGACAATAAACTAGATGGCAACGAATTGTGTGATGGATGAAAAAACTCAATCGTTGCGATGTTATTTTTAATTTGTTTTTTTACGTAGGGATCCATACCTTTTTTATTTGTCTGTGCGCACTTGTTGCGCACTCGTGTTTATTATTTATAGAATTTTGATAAATCCCAATCAAGGCTCAAATCGACCCAATTCGGATTTTCTTTATTGATTTGATTAATTCTCCACTGCCTCTTCCATTTTTTAATAATTTTCTCTCTTCTTATGGCTTCTCTTATATCCAAATGCATCTCAAAATAAACTAATTTTTTGATGTTATAACGACCAACATGAGTCCCAAAAGTTGCTTTTTTATGTTCGCTCATTCGCCTTTCATTATCATTTGTCACACCTACATAAAAGATATGATTTGGTTCATGTGTTAAGATGTAAGTATAATACTTTTTCGACATTTTATTTTTTAAGCGACTGCGCAACAAGTGCGTAGTGACCTGGAATTAAAGCAAACCAAATTGCTCAAAATGATGATTTAAATGCTTGCGTTCTAACAAATACCATTCGTAACGATTCATTTCTCCAAATACGATGTTGTTTAACTTTGCATCTGGATTTGCTTTGAAAAAACTTTTATATTTTTCTCTTTGTTCTAGAAATTTTTCAACGGCTTGTTCAAGATTTGGGTGAATTAGTGCCTCCAAGGTATCCTTTTCCATCGTTGGAAACTTGGTATTTCTCGGAAACTTTTGATAGTTGTATAAACTAGCATGCACTTTGTCGAGTATTTTCTCAGGCGTAGCGACTTCAAAATCTTGAATCTCGCCTGCTGCAATTTTATAGGTGTACTCTAAGTGTTCTATCATATGCTGCGGTGTCATGATGCCCCATTTTGGTTTGGTAGTTTCTTTCAGATTTGACAGATATTCTTTGATATTGTTATCGGTCATTTCAACAAAAGTCTCTTGCTTTTTTTGCATAATGGTGAGAACTGTAGCGAAAGCGACTTTTTCATCTGTATTGGCGTCAAAAATTTCTGCATACCATTTCACAATGCCGCTTGGATGCTCTGCAGATGCCACATCCCGATCTACTTTTTGCTTACAGGTTAATCGCACATAAATGGTATCGTTGTGATATAGCGGACGAAGAAATCGGCATTCTTCCAGTCCGTAATTTGCTGCCACAGGACCTTTATTTGGATAGACAAACAAACCAGCAGCGGCAGAGATTATAAAATAACCATGTGCAGTTCGTTTTTCAAAAATGCTGCCGTCTAAAGACGTTATGTCGGTATGTGCATAAAAATGATCCCAAGTGATGTTTGAAAAATTGATAATATCTGTATCTGTAATGGTTCGGTTATGCGTTTTCATCGACATTCCCGGTTGGATGTCTTCCCAATGGTATTTAAATGGATGTTGGTCTGCTTCTTTATACCTTGCGTTTTGCTGATAAATTCCAGTAATTTCAGTAATGGTTGTGGGCGAACCTTGAATAGCCGTACGCTGCAAATAATGCTTAATTCCCCGAACACCTCCCATTTCTTCACCGCCACCGGCCCTACCAGGACCACCGTGTACTAAATATGGTAAAGGTGAACCATGACCAGTACTTTCTTTGGCACTTTCGCGATTTAACACTAAAATTCTTCCGTGATGAGATGCTGCATTAATAACATAGTCTTTAGCAATATTGTCGTCATTAGTAGCAATAGATGACACTAATGAGCCTTTACCCATCTGTGCTAGCAGAATCCCTTCATCTAAACTTTTATAAGGCATAATGGTGCTTACAGGACCAAAGGCTTCACGCTCGTGAATGATGGTATTTTGAAATGGATGATCTGCTCTTAAGACAATCGGACTTATAAAAGCACCTTTTCTTGAATCTGCTCCAATAGTTTCGATGGTATCTAAATTGCCGTAGACGATTTGAGCTTCCTTTGCTAAATCCTTAACTGAATCCCTTACTGCTTGTACTTGCTGACGACTCACCAAAGAACCCATTCGGACTTCTTTAAGTCGTGGGTCGCCAATAGTGACTTTATCCAATGCTTTTCCTAAGGCCATTTGCACATCTTCAACTAAATTTTCTGGAACTATAACTCTTCTGATAGCGGTACATTTTTGACCTGCTTTTACGGTCATTTCATTACGCACTTCTTTGATAAACAAATCAAATTCGGGTGTGCCAGGAACTGCATCTTCACCCAAAATTGAAGCGTTTAGCGAATCGGCTTCCATAGTAAAAGGAACAGATTCCTCAATTAATCTTGGATGCGCTTTTAAAAGTCGTCCTGTAGTTGCCGAACCTGTAAAAGTTACGACATCCTGAGATTCAACGGTGTCTAATATGTTTTTAACAGTACCATTAATTATTTGAAGTGCCCCTTCGGGCAAAATTCCAGATCCTACAATTTCCTTCGCCACAGCTTCTGCTAAATACGAAGATGAAGGCGCAGGTAAAACCACCGCTGGTACTCCTGCCATCCAATTTACAGCACATTTTTCTAACATGCCCCAAACTGGAAAATTAAACGCATTGATATGAACAGCTACTCCTTTTTTTGGAACCATAATATGATGTGCCATAAAGCGACCACCTCGAGATAAATCTATTGGATCGCCTTCAACGTGATAGGGTTGATTAGGGAATAACTTTCTTAGTGAAGCATTGGCAAATAGGTTTCCGAAACCACCTTCAATGTCTATCCAACTGTCCACTCTTGTGGCGCCAGTGCGATAGCTTAATTCGTAAAATTGTTCTTTGCGTTTGGTTAAGTATAATGCCAAACTTTTAAGCATATTTCCTCGTTCTTGAAAGGTCATTTTGCGAAGTTGTTGGCCACCTTTGGTTCGTCCGTAGTTCAAAATTTCAGGAATATCTAAACCTTCGATTGCTACCGAAGCAAAAGTTTCTCCTGTAATGGCATCATGTATAGGCGTGCCTTCTTCGGTTCCTGTTGTCCACTTGCCAGTTATGTAATGTTCTATCTTCTTCATATGCTTGGTGCTTTATATGATGAGATTTTTGTTTTCACGAAAACATGATGTTGTATTTTTTTCATCAGAATAATTATTTAACGCAGGTTCGAATAGTTTCTAATATTTTAAAATTTTGAATAAAGTATCATGGATTGAGGTCATCGTTGGTTTTGAGATAGTACCAAGTTTTTTTTTGAACCGTTCCTTTGATAGTGTCCTAACTTGAAAAACCAAAATCTCCGAGGTTTCTTTTAAACCATTTTCTTCATTAGGCTCAATGATGGGATGTTCTTTAAAATAGTGCAATGAAGTTGTAAGCGGACAAACTATTAACAAATTTGATTTTTGATTCATTGTATTCCCACTGATAATCACTGCCGGCCTATTACCACTTTGTTCGCTACCTTTTACCGGGTCAAAGTAAACATTCCATATTTCCCCTTGCCTCATTTTTTTTCTAAATCTTCAAGTATTTGGAACCAATCTTCTAATCCTTCTTCGGCTATTTCCAACATTTCGGGATTGTTTGCAGCTCGTTCAAAAGATTTAGCGAATTGTGCCTTTTCAATTTGAATCAAATAACGTTGTAGCGCTTTTTGAATGAGTTTATTTTTAGGGATTTTTAATTCCAATGCTGTTTTTGCAAGCTGATCAAGTAGCTCTTGTGGAAGAGATGATGTAAATGTTGCCATTTTATATTTATTTTTTGTAAATATAAATAATATTTATCATATTTTTTCTATAATCGCTGCATAACCTTGTCCTACACCTATGCACATGGTAATTAATGCGTAACGCTTGTTTTGTTGGTGCAACTCCAGAGCTGCGGAATAGGCAATTCTCGTGCCTGTAACGCCTAATGGATGTCCAATGGCAATCGAACCTCCATTTGGGTTTAGTCTGGCATCGTCATCGGCTAAACCCCAAGCTCTAGTGCAGGCTAAAGATTGAGCAGCAAAGGCTTCGTTTAATTCAATGATATCCATATCATCCATAGTCAAGCCGGCTTTTGCCAATGCTTTATTGGAAGCTTCAACTGGACCGATTCCCATAATTCTTGGCTCTACGCCAACTACAGCCGAACTCACAATTCGGGCTAATGGCTTGAGGTTGTATTTTTTTATAGCCGCTTCGGAAGCAATGATTGTTGCGGCTGCACCATCATTTAATCCTGAGGAATTTCCAGCGGTAACACTGCCACCTTCTTTTTTGAAAGCTGGACGAAGTTTTCCTAAAATCTCTAATGTGGTGGTTGGTTTTACAAATTCATCTTTAGAAAACTGGATTGGGTCTTGTTTTCGTCGCGGAATTTGAACCGTTAAAATCTCTTTTGAAAGTCGGCCATTTTCTTGTGCTCTTATGGCTTTCATCTGACTCCAATAAGCAAATTTATCTTGGTCTTCACGTGAAATATTGTACTTTTCAACTAGATTTTCAGCGGTATTCCCCATACCATCGGTACCATACATCTCTTGCATTTTAGGATTGATGAATCGCCATCCAAAACTGGAATCGTACATTTTTGAATCGGTACCAAAAGCTGAAGAAGGTTTGGCAACCACGTATGGTCCGCGTGTCATGTTTTCAACACCACCTGCAACAAAAATGTCACCATCACCTGCTTTTATGGCGCGATTAGCGTGAATTATTGCCGAAAGTCCTGAACTGCACAACCTGTTAACTGTTTCTCCTGGCACCGTAAATGGTAACCCTGCTAAAAGCGACGCCATTCTCGCTAAATTTCGATTGTCCTCTCCTGCTTGATTGGCACAACCCAAAATTACGTCGTCGTATGCCTCTTTGGGAATACTAGGGTTTCGTTTTACTATTTCAGAAATTACTAAGGCCGCCAGATCATCCGTGCGAATAGTTGATAAAGCACCTTGATAACTTCCAATAGGTGTTCTAATGCCGTCTATAATGTATGCTTCATTCATTTGTCTAAAATATTTGTTATTTAGTGGTACATTGGAATGCCAAAATAACCATTTTCAGTTGGTTTGGCATTTTGTTAATGGGCATTTCATATTATTGTCTGCAAAAGCAGGTATTTTATTTATTAGTCTTTTTAATTTATCAAAACTGCAAAGGTGTCGTGATTACTCATATCACCTGTTTTGTAGCCCTTTAAAAACCATTCCATGCGTTGGGCAGATGTGCCATGTGTAAAATAATCAGGCACCACATGACCTTGTACACGTTTTTGAATAGCGTCATCTCCAACGGCCTTTGCGGCACTTAAAGCTTCTTCAATATCGCCTTCTTCTAAATACTGCTGATTGTAATGCGCCCATAATCCAGCGTAAAAATCAGCTTGGAGCTCGAGCGCCACAGATAATTTATTGGCTTCTGTCTTAGATGAATTGCGTTGTAATTGCCTTACTTTTTGAGAAGTGCCAAGTAAGGTTTGAACATGGTGACCAATTTCATGTGCCGTTACATAGGCAATTGCAAAATCTCCTTTTTGTGCACCAAATCTGGTATGTAACTCGTTAAAAAATACCAAATCCATTTATACTTTTTGATCGCCAGGACAATAAAAAGGACCCATTGCTGAGGATGCCGTACCACATGCAGAGGTTACTTGTTGAGTGAATAATATCATTTTAGGTTCTTTATACGTTCCTAAATTATGCTTTTGAAACACCTGATGCCAAACATCTTCGGTGTCGGCCAAAACAGTACCAACAAAATTTCCAATTTCAACCTCATCAGCGGTTAGTTGCCGATCGCTAGAAGTTACAGATTGCGATTGTTGTTGATTAATTTGTTCAAGAATTGGAGCGATGGTCTGACCTGTTTCACCGCCAAACAATTGCAATATTATGATGACCACTGCGATGATTCCACCACCAGCTACCAACTTACCTTTGGTACTTGTACCACGACGATCTTCAAGATTCCCGCTTTGTCTTCTGCCTTTCCATTTCATAGTTTGAGAAATTTAATGCCTCTAATTTACTGATGTTTTCGCTGAGATTCCTGCTTTCGCAGGAATTATTGCCAATCCTTTTGAGTTCTGTAAACGACTCCCTTAAAAAGTGCTACTAACTCATCACCTCGCTTTACTTCAATAATATTAAACCCAAGTTTATTATTTACTTTCTCAATAACCGACTCGGCCATTAAAAAATCACCTTCATTTAATGCCTCAATGTGATTGATACTTGTTTCAATTGAAACCGCATACTTTCCATGTGTGTTGGCAGCAAAACCAAAAGCGGTATCTGCCAAAGAATAAGTGATGCCGCCATGCGCTTTGCCCATGCTATTCAGCATATCTTTTCTAATGGTCAACCCTAATTTACATTTGCCAATTTCGCATTCTAATATTTCGATACCCAGCCATTGGCTGAAAGGATCGAGGGATAACATTTTAAATGGGATTTTTTCCGCTTGCATAAAATATCATTATTTCTATTGATTGTTCTCTTTTAAAACCCAAAAAGTCCCTTCTAAGAGATAATCGAATCCATCAAAAAAAAAATTTATTCTCTCTATTCATTTTGCGTAATAACGGACTACATCGGTATCTCTCTTCTCGGTACTCATCGTAGAGTGCATCCATTTGTTTAACGCACCAGTCTATTCCTTTTTCATTTGCCCAAGCTAGTAATCCTTTTGGGTAATTGACACCTTTGGTCATGGCAGTGTCTATATCCTTGGCCGATGCGATGTTTAAAAATAAGGCATCTACAGCTTCGTTGATAAGCATGACTAAAACCCTCTCAAAGATTTGTTTTGCCAATTCTTTATTATAGGATTCTTCGCTTTCGCTCTGAATGACAATGGAACCATTTTCATCATAATTATAGTAACCTTTTCCTGATTTTATTCCTAAATATCCTGCTTCGGCGAAGCGTTTTTGCGTTAAAGACGGTTTGTATCTTGAGTCATAAAAAAAGGCTTGGAAAACGGTTTCGGTTACGGTGTAATTGACATCGTTTCCTATAAAATCCATCAATTCAAACGGACCCATTTTAAAACCGCCAATTGTTTTCATTGCCAAGTCTATTGTGGCAAAATCTGCGATACCTTCTTCATAAATTCTTAACGATTCCCCATAAAAAGGTCGTGCAACCCTATTCACGATAAAGCCTGGAGTATCTTTGGCAACAGCCACTATTTTTTTCCAGTTTTCAATTGTTTTTACAGAGCGTTCTAACACTTCTTTAGATGTTTGAATTGCCGGAATTACCTCAACCAATTGCATTAAAGGTGCCGGATTAAAAAAGTGAATCCCAATGCATCGCTCTGGATATTTTAATGCGGAAGCAATTGAAGCAATCGATAAACTTGATGTATTTGAGGCAATAATACAATCCTTATTAACATAAGTTTCCAACTCAGAAAATACTTTCTTTTTAATGTCTAAATTTTCAACTATGGCTTCAATGGTAAGGTCTGAGTCTGATAAATCCTTTAAGTTTTGAACATAGTCAATATTACTTTGAATTCTATTCTTTTCTTCAGAATCAATTCGTCCTTTTTCAATTAATCTAAGTAATATTTTTTCTAAGGCAGCTTCTGCTTTATTGAGAGCTGATCGATTGGTATCGTATAATTTTACTTTACAACCAGAAGTTGCCGCTACTTGAGCGATACCACTTCCCATGGTTCCTGATCCTATAATTCCTACGGTCATAATTATTTCCTGCGAAGGCAGGAATCTTTTTAATTAAACTTTTTTCTTATATACCAAAAATACGAGCAATACTGAAATTGGTACTAATCATTAAAATGGTAAATTTCTCACATCCACGTTTCCGCCAGATAAAATGATACCAATATTTTTATTTTTAAACTGATGTTTTTCTTTAAGTACTGCTGCAAAAGGTACCGCGCAAGATGGCTCGATGATAATTTTCATTCGTTCCCAAATGAGCTGCATAGCCTTTATGATTTCATCTTCTTCCACTCGTATAATTTTTTCAACATGTTTTTGAATTATGGGGAAATTTCTATCTCCTAAATTTGTGCGTAACCCGTCGGCAATGGTGTTTACACTTTCATTAAATTCTATTTTACCCAATTTTAAGGATCGATAAGCATCATCGGCTTGAGCTGGCTCGCCACCTATAACTTTACATTTTTCTGAAAAATAATGCGTTGCTAAGGCCGTTCCCGCAATAAGTCCGCCACCACCAACTGGTGCCAATATCACATTTAAATCCGGATGATCTTCTAATAACTCCATAGCTGCTGTGGCATTGCCATAAATAACTTCATCTTGATTTGAAGGATGTAAAAACGTTGCGCCAGTTTCTTTTTGGATTTTATCGGCCATTTTTTCTCTAGCTTTGGGTGTGGATTCTGATTCAATAATCTCTCCTCCATATGCGCGCACTGCATTTTTCTTAACCTGAGGTGCATTTTTGGGCATGACTATGTAGGCTTTTACTCCTAATTGCTTAGCGGCCAAAGCTACTGCCTGAGCAAAATTACCTGAGGAATGTGTTACTACGCCCTTTTGTCTTTCAGCTTCTGAAAGTGATAAAATAGCATTAGCTGCACCTCGCATTTTAAATGCACCCATTTTTTGAAAATTCTCACACTTAAAAAACACATTTGCGCCAGACATATGATTCAGTAACTGAGATTTGAGTACTGGTGTTCTGTGAATAAATGGTTTTATTCGAGTATGAACTTGTATGAGCGTTTTTTTTGTCAATTAATTTCCTTTAAAATTTGGTTGACGCTTTTCTACAAATGCGGAAACACCTTCAGCATAATCATTAGTCTGTGCGGCTTCAATTTGATATTTTGATTCTAACGCAAGTTGCTGGTCCAAATTATTTGTGATTGAGGCGTTCAATAAAGCTTTAGTCATTCCCAAAGCCTTGGTTGGCATTTTTGCCATTTTTAAGGCGAGTTTATTAACTTCTGCCTCAAAATCTTCTAAGGCGAATACTTTATAGATCATTCCCAATCGTTCGGCTTCTTCTGCAGAAATTTTATCGCCCAACATGCACAAGGCTGATGCTTTTTGAAAACCGATTAACCTTGGCAGGAAAAAAGTTCCGGCGCTATCTGGTATCAGACCTATTAAACTAAAGGCCTGAATGAAACTCACTTTTTCGTGCGCCACCACCACATCACAGGCTAAGGCAATATTGGCTCCAGCTCCAGCAGCCACGCCATTAACTGCAGCAATAATTGGCTTTTTAATGTTTCTAATTAGTGAAATAATTGGGTTGTAATGTTCGTCGAGAATTTTTTTAAATCCGGGATTTAATTCGGGTGAAGTGACTTCCTTTAAGTCTTGCCCAGCACAGAAGGCTTTGCCGCTTCCAGTAAGTACGATGGCTCTAACTTTTGGATTATTTTCACAATTCTTTAAAACTTGCTGAAGACTTAATGCCATTTCTCGGTTAAAGCTGTTGAATACTTCGGGCCTGTTCAATGTAATGTAGGCTATGTTATTTTCTGTTTTTAAGAGTATACTTTCGGTCATAATTTAAATTTACAAAAACGTTGCATTCAGCATCAATAAAACATTTTATTTCCTTTTCCTAAAATGAGATTTCTTCAGATAGCTATTTGGATTTCAGAAATTTACTTCAAACATTTAAAGTAATCAAAAGGCTCGTGACAATCCTCACATTGAAACTGCGCTTTACAAGCAGTGGAGCCAAACTGACTTACAAGTCGTGTGTTTTGAGAACCACAATTGGTGCATTTTACAATTCGCTTTCCATTCAGCAACACTTCTTTATCAGCTTCGGCATCTAAAGGTGCTGCAATACCGTAATCTTCCAAAGCCTTTCTGCCTCTTGGTGTAATCCAATCAGTTGTCCAGGCTGGATGAAGGATTAAATCAACTACGGACTTGTAACCAGCGATCTTAAGTGCCGTATTTATATCGTCACCAATTACATCCATGGCAGGACAACCGCTGTAGGTTGGCGTGATTTCAACCTTCACAATTCCATCCACAATCACGGCAGACCTCACTACGCCCATATCCATGATTGATAATACTGGAATTTCAGGATCTGAGACTTGATCCAGAATTGGGATTAGTGCGCTATCAATATTTTGCTCTGTTGTTGTCATTTCTCTTTTCTCTTTAATGGAAAAATAGTTTTATGAGATCCCTTTTTTCAAAGGGATTTGTTACCATTCCATATTGGGATAAGCGCGTTGCATAAATTGTAATTCTGCGAGTATGTAACCCATGTGTTCTGTGTGAGTGCCTTCTTTACCTCCCTTTTGGAAATATTTTGAATCTGGAACTTTCAGTGTGGCTTCTTCTAAAAAATCGGTTACTTTGTTATAGTAAGCTTGTTTTAATTGTGTGACATCTACTCCAATTCCTTCTAAAACCATTGCTTTATCTGCTTCAGTTTGATGAAATAATTCATCCGTATAAGTCCATAAATCATCAATAGCTTCTTGTATTTTCAGATTACTTTCTTCGGTACCGTCACCTAAACGCTTTACCCAATCTGATGAAAAACGCTCGTGGTATCGCACTTCTTTGATACACTTTTTAGCGATGGACGAAAGCGTTAAATCCTTACTTTTTTCTAATTCTGTAAGAAAGGCTAAATGGTAAACGTCGAATAAAAACTGACGCCCAATGGTATAAGCGAAATTTATGTTGGGTTGCTCTACTAACAAAACGTTTTTATAATCACCTTCTTTACGAAGCATTGCAATATCATCTTCGGTTCGGCCATCGCCAGCAATTCTAGACGCATACTGAAAATAACTCCGTACTTGTCCAAATAAATCTAACGAAATATTAGTGCAAGCAATATCGGTTTCTAAACTTGGGCCGTGACCAGTGAGCTCGCCTAATTTTTGTCCGAGGATAAGTGAGTTGTCAGCGATACCGAGGATATAATTGTATAGATTTTTGTTCATGATTTGTGTAAATTGAGATTCTTGCGAACACAGGAATTTGCTACATATGTTTTACTTCATCTGGTAAATCGTAAAATGTTGGGTGTCGATATACTTTATCTTGTGCTGGTTCAAATAATTCACCATTATGCTCTGGATTGGATGCTGTAATATGTTTTGATTCTACTACCCAAATACTCACACCTTCGTTGCGACGCGTGTAAACGTCACGAGCGTTTTCAAGTGCCATTTCTGCATCGGCAGCGTGTAAACTTCCAAAATGCCGATGTTCTAATCCATTTTTACTTCTTACGAAAATTTCCCAAAGTGGCCAGTTTTTTTTCATTCCTTTCCCTAACCCTTTCCAGAGGAAAGGGAATTTTTGTTAATTAAACTACTTGTTTTTCTTTTCTTTCCCTTTGTTTTTCTGCAAAAGCCATCGCCGCATCGCGCACCCATTCGCCACCATCCCAAGCGCCGATTCTTGCTTTGATGCGTTCTTTGTTCATGGGTCCGTGGCCTTTGACTACTTGCCAGAACTCATCCCAATTAATATCTCCAAAATCATAACTGCCGCGTTCCTCATTCCATTTTAAATCTGGATCTGGAATGGTCAAACCTAAAATATCGGCTTGCGGAACAGTTTGATCTATAAATTGTTGACGTAATTCGTCGTTTGTTTTGCGTTTCAACTTCCATTTCATAGATTGTTCAGTATGTACCGAAGCTTCATCTGTTGGACCGAGCATCATCAAGCTTGGCCACCACCAGCGATTTAAAGCGTCTTGTGCCATGTCCTTTTGCTCTGGTGTACCATTGCAAAGTTTTAGCATGATTTCATAACCTTGACGTTGGTGGAAACTTTCTTCTTTACAAACACGCACCATAGCTCTTGCGTAAGGACCAAAAGACGTATTGCAAAGTGGCACTTGGTTAATAATAGCCGCACCATCTACCAACCAACCTATGGCTCCCATATCGGCCCAAGTAAGTGTTGGATAGTTAAAAATACTTGAGTATTTGGCTTTGCCTGTGTGTAGCTGCTCATACATTTCTTCGCGAGAAATACCAAGTGTTTCGGCTGCAGAATACAGGTATAAACCGTGTCCGGCTTCATCTTGCACTTTGGCTAACAAGGCTACTTTGCGTCTTAATGACGGAGCACGCGTAATCCAGTTTGCTTCTGGAAGCATGCCAACTATTTCTGAATGGGCATGCTGAGACATCTGACGAATATGCGTTTGACGGTATTTTTCGGGCATCCAATCCTTTGGTTCGATTTTTTCGTCTCTTGCGATTCGGGCTTCGAACTGCCTTTCTAAACTTCTGATTTGTTCTTCGCTCATGATCTTATTTTTTTAATTTTTCTTTTTCTATTAGTGTAATAGAGAATCTTCCGTTTGAGATTCCTCCCGATAGCTATCGGGATCGCAGGAATTCTTTAAACATCAAAATCTACGACTAAATGTTCACTTGTGGGTACTGCTTGGCAACTTAAAACTAAATTTTGTGCCACTTCTTTTTCATCTAAAGCATAGTTAATTTTCATTTCTACGCTACCTTCTTTCAACTCACATTTACAAGTGCTACAAACACCGCCTTTGCAGGCAAACGGCAAATCGGCACCAGCGTTTAAAGCCGCATCTAAAATATTGTCGTAATCTTTTGTCATGGTGAATTGAAATTCTTTTCCGCCATCAACTATGGTTATTTGAACGCCTTCAACATTTTGTTGAGCTAGTCGTTCTGAACGCTTGATATCTTCTTCTGAAAGGCCAGACACAAATAATTCAAAATGAATCATATTTTTAGGTAATCCGGCTTCAATTAGATAATTACTAACAAAATTCACCATCTGTTCTGGACCACATAGAAAAACTTCGCTGGTATCAGGAATATCAATGAAAGTTTTGGTAAGAACCTTCATTTTCTCATCATCAAATCGTCCGTTAAACAAATCGATATCTCTGCGTTCTTTGGTTAAGAAATAATAAATTTCTAATCTTCCAAAGTAGGAGTTTCTCAATTGTTCCAGTTCTTCTTTAAAGATAATAGATTTTGCGGTTTTATTCACATAAAACAACTTGCAAGTGGAATTTTCTTCTGAAGCAAGGTGGGTTTTAATCATTGATAAAATGGGCGTAATACCACTTCCAGCTGCAAAAAACAGATAATTTTTAGCAGCATCGGGTTTTGTTTCGACACCGAAAGTACCACTTGGTGGCATAACTTCTAAAAACTCTCCAGATTGTAAATGCTGGTTAACGTAAGTGGAAAATTTCCCGCTTGGTATTTGCTTGACCGCCACTCTCCATTGATGCTCCAAAGGACTTGAGCACAAAGAATAAGAACGACGCACATCTTCACCATTGATATCGGCTTTCAAGGTTAAATGCTGACCTTGATGGTACTGATACAGTGGTTGCAATTCTTCAGGAATTTCAAAGGTAATTACCGAAGTATCATCAGTTTCTTTGTAAACCTCTGCAACTTTTAATTTATGAAAATCTGCCATTTTTTTCTGTCGCTTGTGCATAAAGTGAACTTCAGATTTCAAATCGTAACACGAAATCGTTATCGCTTGAAATCAATAAAAAAACTAACACTTGTTAGTTTGAATACAAAATTACAAAATATATTCTAAACTATTTGTTAATTCCGCCAATGAGCACCTCGCTTAAAGCTAAACAAAGTTCGTTTACATTTAATAATTCTTTTTTAGGAATCCATAAATGTAATAGCCTGAGCGTTGATAAAATAGAAAAAACAGCCACATCAGGATTGATATTTTTAAGTTCGCTATTTGCTATACCTTGGTCGATAATAAATTTAAAATTGGATTCGTATTGCTGGCGTAATTCAAGATAATAAGTTCGTTTTTCTTCAAGATGCATCCAGTCATTATTCAAAGCTGCCATGCCTTCGGGGTTTTGATTGGCTAAGTTGACATGCATTTTGATAATGGCTTCTAATTTTTGGATAGTATTTAAATTAGAATTTAGAATGCTTTCCATTCCGTAGGTAAATTGTTCTGCAATATTGATAATAATAAATTCAAGAATGGCTTGTTTAGATTCAATATGATTGTATAGACTTGCTGCTTTTATACCCATAGCTTGCGCTAAATCACGCATAGTTACTGCACTGTAACCTTTATTTTTAAATAGTTTAGATGCGGTTGTTATAATTTCGGATTTGCGATTTTCTGTAGAAGCCATACTCCATTATTTGGATGTAACCCAAGTTACATTGATTATCAAAAATAATACTGAATTTTGCATTTAAATATAAACATTATGGGATTATTAGATTTTTTTAAAAGCAATAAACAGGATTATATTAGCGATTTCAAGTCGCGTAATGCCGTTATTATAGATGTGCGTACCAAAAGCGAATTTCAACAAGGCGCAATTAAGGGCAGTAAAAACGTTCCATTGCAAGAAATTAACAATCATTTAGTGTCAATTAAATCAATGAATAGGCCAGTAATAACCTGTTGTGCAAGCGGCATGCGTTCAGCCTCCGCAGCCAGCATTTTAAAACGCAATGGAATTGAAGCGGTAAATGGTGGCGGTTGGAATGCCTTGGAAAAGCTATTATAACTTTAAACTTTCTAAATTTTGAACGTTATTAATAGGTGTTTCATTGTACTGCAAGGTCCAGCCTAGAGAATTAGTTAGAATATAGAATTTTGATAATTCACTAATCAATCTGTTTTTAGCATTCTTTTTGATGTCTGAATTCTGCAACTTTTTACTGAGCGATACCTTTATAACATCTTTAATATCATTGTAATCTTTTGCTTCAAAAGGATTGAAAAAATCAGCTTGAATGTCATAATATTCTAATTCTGGACTGATTTTAATTTCTTCAGCAGGAATAAAGGTTATGGTTAAGATTTTTGAAACTTCGTCAATTTCGTATTCAATTTTACTTAAATCGTAGGCCACCGTCACGTCAGCATTAACTACTACAAGAGCTTTTTTTTCGGCGGTAAGATAATCGCCAAATAAACTTTTGGAATTTTTGTAATTAAATACCTCACTAAAATGACCTTCGGTTACCACTAATTTTCCAACATTTTTTATTTGCTCTTGGATTAGTGCCGAACTTTCGCGCATTTCAATGCGGTTTTGCTTTTTATCTTCACAATATTTGAAGCTAAAAAGCACAATAATTGTTATTACAACGCCAAAAAGGATTTTTCTCATGAATAAAAGATAGGTATTATTTATTTAGTTCTAACTTTTCAGCAAAATAGTCACAAAAATCTTTCATCGTTTGAGTCATTTTTTCATCTTGTGTGGCGCGATTAAAGGTATTAGCCATTGCTACAAGTGTTTGATGGAAAAACACTTTCATTTCATCAACAGGCATTTCTTTAGTCCATAAATCAATGCGCAAGGTTTCTTGGGTTTTATGATCCCAAACTGAAAGCATGATAGCTTTGGCTTCTTCATTTTTTATACCGCCATCTTGGGCAGTCCAATGTAATTTTTCTGGAACTCTATTTTCATCTAATTGAACTTTGAGTTCTATGGTTGATTGAATTGATTTGGCCATTATTTATTAGGTTTATATTTGGTATTATCGAAAATTTCTTGCGCACTTGTTTGCATCATTTTAAAAAGATCAACCTCTTTGTTTTGCTTCATATAAGCTTTTACTATTTGCCAACCGATGTACTGACCTATTCGTCCAGGCGAGTCGTTATCAATTTCCAAGTAAAATTTAGAAAAAGGCGCTGGCGTTATAAATCTACTTGGCAATTTGCTATCGGTGCTAAAAAGCAACTCATGCTCAATAAAATAACTCCAAACTTCACTTTCGTTGTTGATGGCCCAAGTTAATTGATCTTCGGTGTAGCCAATTTTTTCAGCATCGCTTTTAAATGGGATCATAATTTCTTTAAAATAAAGTAGTTTTCCAAAGTAAATCATTTCATCGAGCAATGTTTTTCTAATTGGTTGATAAGCATGTTTTTCAGCATAAGCTTCGGCTAAATTGACAACAATGTCACTAGGCTTAAAATTTTCAGTTAGGTATTCGGGAATATTCGCATAAAAATGATGTTCAGATCCTAAATAATTATCCAAGGCTACAAGCGCAATTGTATCGGTGACCACAACGCTCTCACGGTAGCGAACATTATTTGTAACGGTTATAAAACGAGGCTCGATAAAGGTTTTATCGTAATATTTTAAATGTTGAAAAAGTTTGTAGATGTCCAACTCTACCTCAGAAATATCGTTAAAAGCTTGATTAACTTCCTCAAATAGTTCTTGCTGAATTGTATCCTTTAAAGTTTCTACCCAAACCGAATCTGGCACCCAATTTGAGAACAAAAAAGGGTATTCGGATTTTAGTTTTGGCAATTCAGCCTCTGTAATTTTGGCAAATAATCTATCAAACCTTTCAATATTAAGTCCTACGTTTATTTTCGAAATCTTCTTTTCTAAATCCGATTGCTTATCACACGACATCAAAAAAATGAGTAAGCCTACTAATATGATGTGTTTTATCATAAAAATCTGTGAGTTATTAATTTTTATTATGTAATTGTTTGGTTTATTTTTGTGAAGCAAAGGTACGTTTCTTTGCGATAATACGTAAAATAATGCATACAGAAAAGGTTATAGATTATATTGTAAATTGGCTTAAAGACTATGCTTTAAACGCTAAAGTCAATGGTTTTGTTATAGGTGTTTCAGGCGGAATAGACTCGGCCGTAACATCAACCTTATGCGCTAAAACAGGATTACAAGTACTTTGTTTAGAAATGCCTATACATCAAGCCGAAAGCCATGTAAGTCGCGCCAACAAACACATTAGTTTTTTAAAATCTAATTATAGCAATGTTGATAGCAAACGTGTCGATTTAACACCTGTTTTTGAAAGTTTTAAAAGTGAAGTTTCTAATGATGTTAATGCCGAAACAGTTGATATGGCGCTTGCCAATACGCGTGCAAGATTACGAATGACAACCTTGTATTATCATGCTGGTCTTTATGGATTTCTGGTTGCAGGTACTGGCAACAAAGTTGAGGATTTTGGCGTAGGTTTTTACACCAAATACGGTGATGGTGGTGTAGATTTAAGTCCGATTGCCGACTTACTTAAAACAGAAGTATATCAACTTGGTGCTGCGTTAGGTGTGCCAAAGTCTATAATGAAAGCTGCTCCAAGTGACGGATTGTTTGGCGATGCACGTAGTGATGAAGACCAAATTGGGGCAAGTTATCCCGAATTGGAATGGGCGATGCAAATGAATGAAAACGGAAAGAATGAAAGTGATTTTTCGGGCAGACAACAAGAGGTTTTTAAAATATATAAACGTTTTAACCGAAACAACAAACATAAGATGGTACCGATTCCAGTTTGCGAAATACCCAAAGAATTAAAGCATTAAATAAATATTTTTAGATAATTTTAAGATATTTATTAATTTTTATTACCTTTAGAATCAAATCTCCACCAAGTACTTAATCAATTTAGTGTTCGTCACTATAAAACTTAAAATAACCAACCATGATAAAGGTATTAGTTGTAGATCCACACCCACTTTTTCGATTAGGCCTAGAAACACTTTTTAAATCTATTAGTGATATTCAAGTATCAGGTAGCCTGAGAAGTGGCATTGAAATATTCGAATTTATAAGACGTCATCCTGTTGATGTTATTATTTTAGAAGTTGACTTACCTGAACTGAACGGTATTACTACATTACGCGCCATTAAAAAAGAACATCGCAGTACTAATATGTTGATGCTGAGCAACCAGCCTGAAGAAATTTATGCTGTTAGCACCATTAAAGCAGGTGCATCGGGCTATTTAAATAAAACCTCTTCTGGTGAAGATGTAATTGCAGCGGTGAGAAAAATATTTAGTGGCGGTACTTTTTTAAGTCCTGAAATGAGTAAACAACTTACTTTTAACGATTCGAAAATGAGTACAAGTCGAATATT
This sequence comes from Paucihalobacter sp., assembly GCF_036825875.1. Classification (NCBI taxonomy): domain Bacteria; kingdom Pseudomonadati; phylum Bacteroidota; class Flavobacteriia; order Flavobacteriales; family Flavobacteriaceae; genus Paucihalobacter; species Paucihalobacter sp. The sequence goes on from NZ_DAISXK010000019.1 coordinate 26,552, forward strand.
TAAACGTCTCTCCACCCGTGAAGTTGAAGTATTGAAGCTTCTTTCTATTGGTAAGAAAAACAAAGAAATTTCACAAGAGCTAGACATTAACGAAAAAACGGTTAGTACTTATAAATCTAGATTGTTCAGAAAATTAAATGTAAACAATTTGGTAGATTTAGTACATCAAGCCAAGCATCAAGGCATTACTTAAATCCTGCCGCCCACTACTTTACCGAGTTTTCGGGATAGTAACATTTTAAGTCCGAGATAATCTTTTACATCTTCCAGAATACCTGAGCTATTAGCATATTCCAAAGTGGTTTCATGTTGGTAGTCCTGAACTTTTTTATCAATTAAGTAACATCGTAAACTTAAAACAGTTTGGTTCACCAACTGCGGAATAGTATTGAGCTTTGTTTTTGGTATGATATGTTTTCGCTCCCAATCGTGTAAGGCGTAACGTTCTTCTTCCATTAAAATAGAAGTGACTTCTTCGGCCATTTCTTGGTCGAGCTGACCGATAAATTCCTTAATTGAAAACGATTGGTCCTGATTTAGCTTATCTACTAAACTGTAATAAAGTGTTTTAAAGTTCTCATTAGTGAATTGCATTTCATCTTCCTGCAAGTCAAGATAAATTTTTTCATAAACATGGGCTTCTTGAATAACCGGTTCTAATTCTAGTTCTCCTGTTTTTTCGTTTTCTTTTAAAACCAAATCCTCAAACGATTCCTTTTTATCACCGTAAAGCAATAAAATCTCGATTATTTTGCGCTCTAATTCATATTGACGGTCAATTTTTTGTGCTGACTTTTTTTCAGTTTTGATAACTTCGAAAGCCTTTTGATCGGTTTTAACTTGTTTACCAGCTTCGGTAAGGTTTTTTTTATTGATTTGTGCCAAGGTACTAAATAACACTTCTTCGCTTATATCCATGATTTTCGAGCATTCCTGAATATAAATTTCGCGTTTAATAGCATCGGGAATAATGGCGATACTATTCACCATATCTCTAATGGTTTCAGCTTTTTTTATAGGGTCGTTCTGCGCTTCCTTCATCAATAACGAGGCCTTAAAACTTATAAAATCTTGGGCGTTTTCGTCAAGATACGTTTTAAGTTCTTCTAGGGTATTTTGTTTGGCAAAACTATCTGGATCTTCACCTTCGGGAAAAGTGCAAACTTTTACGTTCATGCCTTGTTCCAAAATTAAATCAATACCACGAACAGATGCCCTCAACCCAGCTGTATCGCCATCAAAAAGCACGGTTATATTTGAGGTTAAGCGATTTATAAGCCTAATTTGTTCTGGCGTTAAAGCGGTTCCTGAAGACGACACCACATTGTGAACACCGGTTTGTACAAATTGAATTACATCGGTATAACCTTCAACCAAATAGCAATTATCTTCTTTGGCAATGCTTTGTTTTGCAAAATAAAGTCCGTAAAGCACCTTGCTTTTATGATAAACTTCCGATTCGGGAGAGTTTAGGTATTTAGCCGCTTTTTTGTCATTCACCAAGATACGACCACCGAAACCTAAAACGCGTCCGCTCATACTGTGAATTGGAAACATGACGCGACCTTTAAAACGATCGAAACGCTTTTCTTCTTTAACTATGGTAAGTCCAGTTTTTTCGAGAAATTCAATTTTATAAGCTTGCTTAAGGGCTTCGTCTGTAAATGCTTGCCACTCATCTAATGAATATCCTAACTGAAACTTCTTGATAATCTCATCGGTGAAACCGCGCTCTTTAAAATAGCTCAAACCAATGGCTTTACCTTGGTCGGTTTTGTGCATTACTTTTTGAAAATAGCTATTGGCAAATTCATTTACCAAATACAAACTCTCGCGTTCGTTTGCTACTTCCTTGTCTTCATCGGTTTGTTCGGTTTCTTCAATTTCAATGTTGTATTTTTTGGCTAAATATTTTATAGCTTCGGGATAGGTGAAATGTTCGTGTTCCATTAAAAATGTAACCGCATTGCCACCTTTCCCACTACTAAAATCTTTCCAAATTTGCTTAACTGGCGACACCATGAAACTCGGTGAACGTTCATCGGTAAATGGACTCAAACCTTTAAAGTTACTGCCTGATTTTTTGAGTTGTACAAAATCGCCAATAACTTCTTCTACTCTGGAAGTCTCAAATACTTTTGCTATGGTGTTTTGTGAAATCATACAACTTTCGAGTTAAACTAAATGAAATTTCATATAGTTTAAAACTGTTTGTAAATGTACCACAAAAGAAGTTGGTTTTAAAATTCACATCAACAGATATCACAAAAAAACTCCTTCAAAAATTAAAGGAGTTTTAACAAACTAATTATAATTGTATTAATCAAATTCAAGTCTCAAACCGACTGAAATATTGTTTTGATCTATTGGCTGACTATTAAAAATAGGATTTAAATCGTATTTGACATAAACCGCGACATCGCCAATGGCCACGTAACCGCTGAGTCCATAAATAAATTCATTTACGTTAAAGTTACCTCTTTGTTTGTCCTTTCTATCATCTCCGTTTTCTTCAAATTTTAATTTTTGCATGTGTCCGAGGTTAAAACCAGCATAACCACCAATACCCAATCTAAATCCACTATAACTGGAAAACCGAATATTATCATAATTTCTCACTTTTTTTGATGGCCCAAATTGAAGATGCACAGGAAATACGATATTGGTCATTCTAAATTTTGCTTTATCTAATTCTAAAGGAAATTCTTGCAATGTTATTAAATCACCTTCACGAACAAAATATTGGTTATCCTTTATGTTGAGTTTATTCCATTGTAGAGACGCTCCATATTTTATATGCAAAAAGCCTGAATTTTTAAAAACTCTCGTTGTCCAAGCGTAACCCAATTCAATAAAGCCTGAGCCTCCTAATTTATAGGGTGAATCATTAATGTCTTGACCATCAATAATAGCGTTATTAAATCCAAAACCTAGAATTGCAGTTTCGTAAGTTCGACCCCAAAAAGTATTTGAATAGATGTATTTAACTGAATCTTTCTTTTTTTCGTTCGATTTGGTTAATACCAAGTCCTGGGTAATGTTAGCATCACGTTTTAATAAAGCAATTTGGTTATCAATAATTGCCAATCGATTCTCAATATTTAAAGCACGCTTTTGAGCAGCTTCTTGTTTTAGTTGTTGTGACTCTTCTTCTGTTATTTCACCGCTTTCTAATTGTTTGTTAATGGCTTCAACTTCGGCCTTTAGCAGTTCCTTTTCGTCAGCTTCAACTTTTGATTTCTGCTTGATGAGTGCTTCAATTTTAAGTTGATTATTGCTAATTTTAATAGAATCTTGCGCCTTCACGTGCGTTGAAATAACTACTAGCAGAAGTAGTACTAAAAATTTAGTAATGGTTTGCATAATTGTAAGTTTTTTGATTTATAATTTGATGATTAATATTTACGATCGGCAACGGCAGTTTTAACAGAAATAAAACCAGATTTTAAAGCTTCGTATACCTTTTCTTTGAATGAACCGTTTAACTCGTCTTCAACTTCTAAAAGCAAGGCGTTAGCATCTACGGTTTTAGTGGTTTCGTTTATGAGTTTCTGTTTAAAAATATCCTTTTGGGCAGCTTTTAAAAGCGAATCGACCTCGGCTTCTGTAACTTGATTGTTGCGTTCGTTTAGTTGTTTGATTTGAGCCACAACTTCCAAAAGTTTTTGTGCTTCATAATCAAGCAGGTCTTCTTTACTATTGTTTAAATCAGTATCGTTTGCTTCACCCACAACAGGAGTGTATTTCAATTTAGGTTCCTGATTAAAAATTTCTTGACGTGACGCGTTGTTTTTCTTGTCAACTATGTTATCAATTGGACTTTCAACAACCATTGTTTCCGATGGATTTAAGAAACGACCGTTAAACTGGCTTTCGGTTTTTTCGCTTTTCTGGTTAGGATTTTCAACTACTTTAAGGGGAATTGCTTCTTCTGTTTCATCAGTGAGTATTGAAACACCTGCAAATAAGGCTAAAACTATTGTTGCAGCCACAGCCAACCACCAATAATTAGTTTTCTTTTTATTATTTTCAAAACTGTCTAACCTCTGGGATAATTTAGACCAAGACTGTAGCGAAGGTGACAATTCACGTTGCGCCAGCTTAGATTTTATTTGATTTTCTAACTTATTTGGCTTCATAGGTTTTTGCGCTTAATTCTTTGATTTGTGTTTGCAACATTTGTCTAGCTTTGAACAGTTGCGACTTGGATGTGCCTTCAGAAATTTGCAACATTTCGGCAATCTCGGCATGTTTATAACCTTCAATGGCATTCATTACAAAAACCATTTTATAGCCATCAGGTAAGTTATCAATGAAACTTTGAAGCTGCTCAGTTTCAAAACTAGTTTCAAAATCGAGATTTACTTGCGTTACATTTTCATAGTCTGAAACAAATTCTATTTGTTTTTGCTTTCGAATAAATGATATGGCTTCTCTAATCATTATTTTTCTAACCCAACCTTCAAAACTACCTTTAAACTTAAATTGGTCTAAGTTGGTAAATACCTTAAAAAAACCATCTAACAGAACTTCTTCAGCATTTTCTTGGTCTTTGATGTAGTAGCGGCAAACACTTAGCATTTTTGGCGCGTAAATTTCATATAAAGCCTGCTGCGCGCTTCTTTTATTTTTAAGCGCAGCCTTAATTAGTTTGTTGCTGTTGTTATGTAGTTGTATTACTTTCAAGTAAAAAGGGAATTACAAGATTCTATTTATAAAGACGCAAATTTAATGCAAAAGGTTGCCTGAAGGTTTTAAATAGTAATCACTTTTTCGAAACAATTTATCCTAAAATTCTTAATTTCAATTAATTAATATGGAATTAATATTAAAAAAAATCAGGATTAAAAACTAGGAGTTGGCAAATTTGACAGAAACAGAACAACAAATAACCTATTTTTTCCTATCGATAACGTATTCTACCATTAATTGAAGTGAGGCTTTGTATGGAGAATCTTCAAATTGATCGAGCATAGTAAGTGCCTTGTTTTTATATTCATACATGCGTTTAACTGCATAATCAAGGCCGTTGTTGTCTTTTACAAATTGGATTACTTCATTAACTCTATCCTTGTCTTTGTTATGATTTTTAACCGAATTTATAATCCATGCTTTGTCTTTAGCCGAACAGTTATTTAGCACATGAATGAGCGGCAAGGTCATTTTTTGCTCCTTAATATCTATACCAGTTGGTTTTCCGATACGTTTGGTACCATAATCGAACAAATCATCTTTTATTTGAAAAGCCATACCTATGAGTTCTCCAAATTTTCGCATTGACTCTACCTCTGGGCTGTTGGGTTTAACTGAAGCGGCGCCAAGGCTGCAACAGGCGGCAATTAGAGTTGCCGTTTTTTGACGGATAATTTCGTAATATATATCTTCTGTAATGTCTAATTGGCGTGCTTTTTCAATTTGAAGCAGTTCACCTTCGCTCATTTCACGCACTGCCACCGAAATGATTTTAAGTAAATCAAAATCGCCATTATCAATTGACAGAAGTAAACCTTTAGACAATAAGAAATCGCCTATTAATACAGCGATTTTATTTTTCCATAAGGCGTTAATCGAGAAAAATCCACGGCGTATATTACTATCGTCAACAACATCGTCGTGCACCAAAGTAGCTGTATGTATGAGCTCAATAACCGAAGCACCACGGTAAGTGCGTTCACTAACTTCGCCGTTGTTGAGCATTTTAGCCACTAAAAAAACAAACATTGGTCGCATTTGTTTGCCTTTTCTATTCACAATATAATGTGTAATAGTATTTAGTAGAGCAACTTTGCTAGACATTGAAAGTTGAAATTTTTGCTCGAAAAGCTCCATTTCAAAAGCGATAGGTCGTTTTATTTGCTCAGCAATTTTCATAGCTACAAATCTAGGGCTAATTTAGATTCCTGCTTATATAATAGAAACCGAATTTCGCATGCTGAGATTCCTGCTTTCGCAGGAATAGTTGGTTGTTTTATTTGTTCAATTATTTTCAATATCCATAGTGATGAATTGCAAAATTAATGATATTTCATGTTTATTTTATGAATAATGGGAAAAGGATTGAATTTCAAAATATTAAATTTATTTTGCTAATTTTATAGCATAATAACTATTAATCCATGAAAACATGAAAAGAATTACTTTTTTACTTATAACACTTTGTGTTGTTAATTATTCCTACTCTCAAGTTGTTTTATCTGAAGATTTTGAATCAGGTCTTACGATTCCAGCTGGCTGGACAAACAATGATTTAATTGTGCCCTCAAACGGAGAAATTTGGACTATAGAGACAGGTGGTACAGCAGCATTACTAGCGCCTGGAAACACGTTTATTTATGCAGTGGGTGGTGCTGATGGAAACTATGCAGCTTTTGATAGTGATGGCTACGGGAATAATGGACAGCCTGAAAACGCAGCTTTAGAAAGTCCTGTATTTGACGCTTCAGCATTAACTGCTGTAACACTTTCGTTTAATTCGGCATTTGCCGGTAACTTTGGAGGAACAGGTTTTGTTGAGGTGTTAAATGGAGATTCCTTACCTGCAACTTGGGTAACAGTTCAGACCCTTTCTGGTAATAATTATCAGGGTGGCTTAATCAGTTTAGACGTAAGTGCACAATTAGCAGGTGTAACCAATGCGCAAGTTAGGTTTAGATGGACCGGCAATTGGTCTGTAGCTTGGTATGTAGATAATGTAACTGTTTTTGAATGTACTGTAAGTGTTCCGAATCCAGTAACTGCTGTTCAACCGGCTAACGGCGCAATGGATGTTGATATTAATTTTGGTAGTGCCACAAATAATTTAGGCCCTATAGAATGGGCACCAGCAGCCACAGGCGATTCTGCGGACAATTATAATATTAGTTTAGGTGTTAATCCAGCAGGTAATGACATAGGTAGAATTGAAGGATTTGATATTGGAAATTCAATTAATTTTAATTGGCAGCCAAATACCACTTATTATTGGTTTATAGAAGCTGTAAATTGTGCTGGACTTTCAACTAGTCCAGTTTTTAGTTTTACAACTACCGCTTGTACCGATATAGCCGCACCTGCTTCACCAACAGCACCTGTCCCTGCCAATGGAGCAAATGACGTGACAATTAATGCTGAAAATAACTCTGTTAGTCTTTCCTGGACGGGAGATCCAAATGCAAGTTTCACATTAAATTTTGGTACTACAAATCCACCAACTCAGTCTTTTGATTTTTATGAAATTGGTGAAATAATTACAGGACTAGATGAAAATACCGAATATTTTTGGTCTGTAAATTCCTTAAACTGTTTTGGCGAAACTACAGGTACAGTTTGGAGTTTTACAACTGGACAAGCACTTTCTGTTTTAGAAAATGAGCTGCCAAGCTTAGGTGTATATCCTAACCCTTTTAATGATATTTTGCACATAAAATCTAATAATAACTTAACTGAAATTGTGATTTTTGATTTACTTGGCAAAACGGTAGCTAAATATGGCGAAAGTGATTTGGTAAACTCAACTGTTGATTTATCAAATTTACTACAAGGCTTATACCTTATGAAAATAACATCTGGTAATAAAACGCAAACTTTAAAAATTACAAAGAAATAGTATTAAATAAAATTTGTCAAAACCCGTCTCACAACTGGAGACGGGTTTTTTTTACGCTTTATTAGCAAGTTGCCCACAAGCGGCATCAATATCTTTCCCTCTAGACCGTCTTACGGTTACAGTAATTCTATTGGCTTCCAGCATGGCGATATACATATCAATCGCCTTGGAACTGGCTTGCTTAAAATCACCATCGTCGATGGGATTATATTCAATTAGGTTCACCTTACTTGGTGCAAATTTGCAAAAGGCAATTAAGGCTTCTACATCTTTTTTGGTATCATTAATGCCATCCCAAACTACATATTCGTAAGTAATCCTATTTTTAGTTTTTAAATACCAATATTCTAAAGCTTCACGTAAATCCTTTAAAGGAAAAGTGGCATTAAATGGCATAATAGACGTTCTCACTTCATCCATGGCAGAATGTAAGGATACAGCCAGTTTAAACTTCACACCATCGTCTGCCATTTTTTTAATCATTTTAGGCACACCAGAAGTTGATACGGTAATCCGCTTGGGTGACATGGCTAAACCTTCATCTGAAGTAATTTTATCGATGGCTTTAAGCACATTGTTGTAATTCATTAGCGGTTCGCCCATGCCCATAAAAACAATATTGCTCAGTGGTCGGTTGAAATATAATCGACTTTCGTTATCGATCGCTACGACTTGATCATAGATCTCATCCGGATTTAAATTGCGCATCCTCTTTAAGCGTGACGTTGCACAAAATTTACAATCTAAACTACATCCAACTTGCGAAGATACACAAGCAGTTGTGCGTTTTGGCGTTGGTATTAACACTGATTCCACAATTAAATCGTCATGAAGGCGCACGGCATTTTTAATGGTACCATCGCTACTACGCTGCATTACATCTACCCTAATGTGGTTGATTACAAAATTATCTTCCAACAAACCCCTGGTTTCCAAAGATATGTTAGTCATATCCTCAAACTTATGTGCAGATTTAGACCACAGCCATTCATATACTTGATTGCCACGAAATGCTTGATCGCCTTGTTGCACAAAAAAATCGCGAAGTTGATCTTTTGTTAATGCACGTATGTCTTTTTTTATTTTCATCGGGTAATTTCAGTAATAAAGATACAACGCCGCTTGTAAAAGTTAAAATCATGGTTGAAATAAAAAAACCTTGACTTGCAAGGCTTTTTATTTTTGAATATGTCATTTTAAATAATGAGCATGGCATCGCCATACGAATAAAATCTATATTTTTCTTTGATAGCCTCTTCGTAAGCACGCTTGGTTAAATCGTGACCTGCAAAAGCGGACACCATCATTAACAAGGTAGATTTTGGCGTATGGAAGTTTGTAATCATACAATTAGCAATACTAAAATCATACGGTGGGAAAATAAACTTATTGGTCCACCCATAAAATTCATTCAATCTTCCGTTTGAAGAAACAGAACTTTCTATAGCTCTCATTGAAGTAGTGCCAACAGCACAAACACGTTTTTTATGTTCTATTGCTCTGTTAACTTTCTGCACTGCAGTTGCGTCAATAATTACTTCCTCACTATCCATTTTGTGCTTTGATAAATCTTCAACTTCAACTGGATTAAAAGTACCCAATCCAACGTGTAAAGTAACCTCGGCATTTTCTACACCTTTTATTTCTAATCGTTTTAGCAAATGTTTAGAAAAATGCAATCCTGCTGTTGGCGCTGCAACTGCGCCTTCGTTTTTAGCGTAGATGGTTTGGTAACGCTCTTCATCTTCCGGTTCAACTTGGCGGTTAATGTATTTAGGTAGTGGTGTTTCTCCTAATTCGGTAAGTTTTCTTCTGAATTCTTTATAAGAACCATCAAACAAAAAACGCAGGGTTCTACCTCTGGAAGTTGTATTGTCTATCACCTCAGCAACTAAAGTATCGTCATCGCCAAAATACAACTTATTACCAATTCGAATTTTTCTAGCCGGATCTACCAAAACATCCCACAAACGTTGCTCCTCATTAAGCTCACGTAATAAGAAAACTTCAATTCTTGCACCTGTTTTTTCTTTATTTCCATAAAGTCTCGCAGGAAACACACGCGTGTTATTAAGAATCATCACATCGCCTTCGTTAAAGTAGTCAATTACATCCTTAAACATTTTATGTTCAATGGTTTTATTGGCTCTGTTTATCACCATTAATCTACTTTCGTCTCTATTTTCAACAGGTCTTTCTGCGAGTAGTTCTTCCGGTAATTTGAAATTGAAATGTGATAGTTTCATTTATAATGTATTTGAATTAGTTTTAAAATTTATGAAACAATTAAAATAATTATTGTTTCGGGAGTGCATTTTTTAAGCCTGCAAATATACAATCTCGACATAGGGTTTGTCAAGTGTTTTGGGTTTTATTATTCATTTATCTGAATACCAACCGATTTAAGGTGTTTCCAAAAATCAGGATATGATTTTGAAACTACATCAGCATCTTCAATTTTAATTGGAACTTTTAGTGATAAAGGAGCGAATGCCATTGCCATTCTATGATCGTTATAGGTGGCAATTGCTACATTAGCATTTAAATTTTTAACTGCTTTTAGGTGGAGTGAATTATCGGTAACCTGAATGGTTCCGCCCAATTTTTCTATTTCCTTTTGAAGTGCCACTAACCTATCAGTTTCTTTGATTTTTAAAGTATGCAAACCAAAAAGATCACAATTTACACCTAGTGCTAAAGCTGTAACGGCGATGGTTTGTGCAATATCTGGACAATTATTTAAGTCGAAAGTCACTTCGTCTTCGTGGGTTGAAGCCTTTGTTAAAATAATTTCGTGGTTCGCGAATTGGGTTTCAACCCCAAAACTTTTATATAAATTACTTAAAACCGAATCTCCTTGAAGAGAATTTTCTTTATAAAACTGCAAAGTTATGCGGCTACCAATATCGCTTAAAGCTACTAAGCAATAGTAATAAGATGCCGAAGACCAATCGGACTCCACGATTACTTTCTGCTCAACTGAATTTGGAATTTGAGATTTATGCTTGATTGTTATAACCTGATCATCAAAACGTGCATCTACTTCCAGATCCTGAAGTAATTTTAGCGTCATGTTTATATACGGTCTTGAAGTAATCTCACCATCAAGATAGATTGTTAAACCATTCGTTAGTGATGGTGCAATAAGCATTAATGACGATATAAACTGACTACTGATATTGGCTTTTAAGATGACTTCGCTCTTTAATAATTCTTGTCCTTGAATTTTTAATGGCGGAAAACCGTCATTTTCAACAAAGCTTATATTGGCACCTAAAGCATTCAACGCATCTACAAGCAAGCCAATTGGGCGTTCTTTCATGCGTTGCGAACCTGTTAAGATAACGTCAGTACCTTTTTTAGAAGCAAAATAAGACGTAAGAAATCGCATAGCAGTTCCAGCATGATGGATGTTAACAATATGATTTTCTGTTGATAAAGCCTTATTTAAAACTTGAGTGTCGTCTGAATTTGAAAGATTTTCAATTGAAATATTTGGATATAGTGCTTTTAGAATGAGCAAACGATTAGACTCACTTTTAGAGCCTGTAATAGTTACTTTTCTATTGCTTATTAATGTGGAATGCTGAAGTTGAATTGTCATATTTTAAAAATACAGACAAAGGTAAGATGTATTTAAAGATTATTTTAATTTTTTATTGCCGTGATGCCGATCGTGGTCGCGTTTTGTTTTCTTTTCCATCTTAGCATCAAAGGCGGCTTGTAAATCAATACCAGTTTGATTGGCCAAGCATAGAACTACAAAAACCACATCGGCTAATTCTTCGCCCAAGTCTTTTTCCTTATCGCTTTCTTTTTCGCTTTGTTCACCATAGCGTCTTGCGATTATTCTGGCGACCTCACCAACTTCTTCGGTGAGTTGTGCCATGTTGGTGAGCTCGTTAAAATAACGAACTCCGTGGGTTTTAATCCATTCGTCAACTATAATTTGCGCATTTTTTATATCCATAATTAAGCTTTTGTAAGTACCACGCGTTCAGCTTGCTTTTCAATAATTCTTTGGAAAAAATCTTTGAAATCTTGATAATCGGAAGTCTTTATGATTGTGGTATTAACATCTAAGGTAATATTTAACTGCAAAATTTCACCATTATTTTTGGCGAAATAACTAAAAACGCAAGTATCGTCATTAAATTTTAAAGATTCACTTTTTGGTAAGGTTTCAATATCATAACCTTTTGGTAGAACAATATCAATAAGGTATTTTTCAGAAACAGGATGCGTAAAATCTATTGGATATGATCTGATTTCTGATTTAAATGGTGATTCTTTCATAGCGACAAAAAGCATGGGTTGAAGATACAGTTTGTCACCTATACCTTCAAGAGCATCTTGCAATTCGAATTTATAGTTAAGTTCTACTGGCCTAGACGCGTCTTTAGCGTTTTCAAAATTCAATTCTAATATTTCCAAATCACCATTATTCATTTCGAGCGCTGTTATATGCCTTTCTTCATCTGAAAATGCATGTTTTTTTCTATATTTAAACGCAAGGTGATCTGTTAAACGCTTTCTAACATTGCCTTCTGCTGAAAAATCGTCGTTGATTTTAACTGTGAGCATCGTTATTTCTTCGGATTTTTTTTCAGGAATAAGGCTCACCCAGTTAGAAGTGCCATCTGGACGTAAAACTCTACCTTGCCAATTCAGCGCTCTTGTTGGCAATACATTAAAGCTCGAGAAATTTTCAGTTGCGTCGTATAGCGCAAATCCCTGATCGGTTACAACCATGCAAATTACGTAGTTGAATCCTGTACGTGTAGGAAAAAGTGGTATGCCATTATTTCTGGTGCTAATTAAAACAGGGTATGCATTTACGCCAGAAGACTGAAGCATAGATACCAGCAACAGATTAATATCAGCCACGTTACCAGAGCCATCCTTATAGGCTGTTCGTGTACCTTTAAATGTGAAAAAACCATAATTACCATTCCATGTTACTTTAGAATTTACAAATCTCTGTAAAATCGAGGCTTTGATAAATGGATCTGAAACGTCACCAACAACGGCATTTAGATCATCATTATAAAAATTTGAACGTTTTATCTGATCACCGAAATTAGGACTGTCGTAAATTGTTTTACAAACCTTTTCCCATGTGGTAGAATAGGTATCAAAACCTCCGCCAGAACGCTCAACAGCCTTTAATTCCATCCCTAACTTCGCTCGATAGTTATTTAGGCTAGAAATTAGTTCTTCGTTTTTTAATGCTGGAATATTATCCTCTGTAATTTCAATTTTATGCTCTATATAAGTCGCATTGCTTGTTTGGTATCTTTTTGAATGTGCATCACCAGCAATTGTACCCCAATTCGTTCTGTTTGAAGTTAAATATGTTACATTAAGTGATTTGCTTTCCTTGGTTTCTTTTATTCTAGGCGCAAACAATGCCATTGGATTAAAAGTTTTGTTATATCTATAAAATTCGGGTGTGGCAATTCTAGCTTCCAATCTATTAATTGGGATTTCTTCCTGCAAAACAATATCATCAATAGCTGAAAAAGGTGAATCAATCGAGTAGCTATATTCAATTACCGAACCTTCCATTACATTTGGCATTGTAAAGGTACTTAACCTAAAATACTCGTTTACATCTTCTTCAAAAATTCCATTTTTATTTAATTTATCTTGGGTGATTTTATTGCCTACTAAATTATAGGTAACACCATTTATTTTATTTAGAACCTCTTTTACATTTTTACTTCCGCGATATAATGCAATTCTTTTGGTCGCCCAATCAAAACCTTCTTTGTTGTAAATTTTGATACGTTCGTGTATCTCACGAATTTGATTAAATCCACCGTTTGTGTAGACAAAATAAACGCTTTCGCTTTTAAACAATATGGCGGCATTAGCAGTTGGATCGATAGGGTGTGTGGTTTCCGATATCTCTTCATCAGAAACTTCTCCGAATTTGAAGTTTTGGGAAAACACACCAATTGAAAGCACTAGAGTTAGGGCGAGAATTAATATTCTCATAAGTTAAATATTTGTTACTTAATTTATTTTTAAAACCATTTTAGCTTTATCGTGTTTGGCAATGAGCTTTCTAAATTCTCGAAATTCCTCATATTCATCTTTAGTATACTCGCCCTTTTTTAGAAGGTAGGTGCGTTTGTATAGCACTTTATTATTTTCTATTGGTTCCATACTGAAACTGTAATCACCAAATTTGGTGTTAAGCGACACACTTTCAGGCAATGCTTCAACCTCAACGGTATCAGGAAATTCCAGGATATAATGGTCTTCATCTTTAAAGCCGCGTTCTATTTCAAAATCTAAAGTTCTGGTTGAATATCTAGCCGGTATTTGACTAACCACATTAAACATGTTGGGTTGAAGCAATAATCGGTCACCTGTTTTAGAAGCGTAGTTACCTGCAGATAAAGAAGCAGTTTCAATAAATTCTATTTTATCTTTATCGTTAATAAACTGAATGTCATTTAATGTAAGGTTATTAATATTACCCCAATAACTTTTATAGCGAATATCTTGTTCTTTCATGTCCCTATTTTGATAACCTTCTCTCAAGGAATATTGATACCCAGTTGTTTTTATTTCGACATTGGCTTCAAAGCTCCCTGAATCATCAAAATTCACGTTGGCAGATGTTAACTGAAGACTTTCTTCAGGTTTGTATTGTTTTGTGCGTATAATTTCACCACCGTCTGGTTTTATAACCAAGGCATCTCTATCATCGGTAAACCCAGCAATTAAGCCAAACGGATTGGTTTGACTCGTACATTCTAGCCAAATATAATCGTCATTATTAGGGAGACATAAAATCACGTGATTTCCTTGTGTTGATGAAAAGTCTTTATCTATATGGGTAATACCATCCGATCCGCCATAAATAACAGTGTAATATGATTCTACACCAATTTCTTTAAGTAATGCCTGCGTGTAATTGGTTAACCCTTTACAATCACCATAACCATTTCTATCAACTTCTAGGGCATTTATGGGTTTCCAACCACCAATGCCGATTTGTACACTTATATAACGCGTTTTATCTTGCATGAAATTATAGACAATTTTTGCCTTTTCAATTGGATCATCAATATCTTTGGTAAGTGATTTTACATGTGAAATTACATTTTCAGGTAATGTTTGGGTATCGGCAATTAAAGTGCTATTCATCCATCGGCCAAATTCTTTCCAATTGGTGTTGATACCCTTAACACCTTCCATAGAAAAATCCACTAAGGCTGCTTTGACGTTCGGCGTGAATCTATCAAAATCTGGACTGTATTCTTCGTATGGAATGGCCGGTAAATTAGTTGCTTTATAGTGAAAATCATTTAAGGTTTCGATATTAAAGCCCTCAAAATTTGAGGTTTTAAATCTGAGTTCAACGTTTGAATTGTTTATTATTTTATATTCTGAATTTTCGGTGGAAGTGTAATAATTTTCTAACGGATTCCATTCGGGCACAAATGCCGTTGATTTGTATTCAACAATTGCATCAAATTCCATGGTGTATGGATAAGAAATTGGTGTGTAATTTAAATATTTTACACGACTATCAGAATACAAAGTGCCACCAGAAACCGCACTTTCATCTATAAAATCATTCTTTTTAATTTTCTTTATTTGTTTACCATCAGCATTATAAATTAAAGCTTCTAGCTTTTTAATATTAATGTTATTATCGTATCCAACTCCAGCCCTTAGCATGCGATCTCCAACTTTATTGTAAACCGTTATAATTCTTTTTTTAGTTAAAATAATTTTATTGTAGGCTACAATTTCAATTTGAATGTTATTGTATCTAATACATGCATTAGATTTCTCCATCAAATTAACTGGAACGGTATTGGATTTATATAAATCTTCGGATTGCGACCAAAATAATGTAGGTAATATGAGAACTAGTAGGAAAAGCTTAAGCTTCATGTAAAGTGGGATTTAAAAGAAGCAATATATTAAACCCAAAAATAAGTCGCAAGACTTTTTTAATAAAATTTTAACTATTCCTTTCTCTTGGTATCAATAACGATGGTTACCGGGCCATGATTGCACAATCCAACTTTCATATGTACGCCAAAAACGCCAGTTTGAACTGATTTACCGATTTCATTTTCTATTTGTTCGATAAAATATTCATAAAGTGGGATGGCAATTTCAGGTTTTGCAGCCTTTATATAACTTGGTCTATTTCCCTTTTTCGTACTAGCATGTAAAGTGAATTGACTTACAACAATAACATCGCCCTGAACATCAATTAGAGAGCAGTTCATTGTGTTTTCTGAATCGTTAAAGATTCGAAGATTTGCTATTTTCTTGCTTAGCCATTGCGCATCTTCTTCCGTATCTTCAGTTTCTATCCCTAATAAAACCAATAGGCCTAAATTAATTACAGCTACCTGATCTTCATCCACCTCAACAGATGCTTTGGTTACTCTTTGAATTACTGCTTTCATAAACCCTAAATCCCCAAAGGGAACTTTTTTAAATATTAACGTTTATTCGTTATCCCAGTTATCGGTTCTGTAATGCTCGTCCTCTCCTTCAAGAATTTGCAAATAGCTTCTGTAACGTGAAAATGCTATTTCATCTTTATCTAAAGCTTCTTTTACGGCACATTTGGGTTCTTCTTTGTGCAAGCAATTATTGAATTTACAATCTTGCTTTAATTTGAAAAATTCAGGAAAATAATCACCCACTTCTTCGGGTTCCATATCAACGACTCCAAAACCCTTAATTCCAGGCGTATCGATGATTTTTGCTTGAAAACTTAAATCGAACATTTCAGCAAAAGTCGTGGTGTGTTGCCCTTGCATGTGTTGCTCCGAAATGGCTTTAGTTTTTAAATCTAAACCCGGTTCTATCGTATTTATTAAGGTAGATTTACCAACACCCGAATGACCAGCGAACATGCTGACTTTATCTTTCATTAAATCTTTAATCTTATCGATATTTTTTCCTGTTACGGCTGAGATACCAACACATTCGTAACCAATTTTTCTGTAGAGATCAGCTAAGTATTTTATTTCCAGAATTTCATCCTCATTATACGTATCAATTTTATTAAATACCAAAACTGTTTTGATAACATAGGCCTCGGCCGTTACTAAAAATCTATCAATAAAACTGGTAAAGGTTGGTGGATTATTTAAGGTAATTAACAAAAAAACTTGATCGATATTAGAAGCAATGATATGTGTTTGTTTGGAAAGATTGACCGATTTTCTAACTATATAATTTTTACGGTCATGAATCTTATTGATGACTCCAGTAACCTCATCGTTTTTGGTTTCAAGTTCAAAATCAACCACATCTCCAACCGCAATTGGGTTGGTACTTTTAATGCCTTGCATTCTAAATTTGCCTTTAATACGACATTTAAAATCTTTGCCTTGAGGTGTTTTCACGTTGTACCAACTTCCTGTTGATTTGTATATAGTTCCGGTCATTTAAAAATTTGAATTGAGCAAAATAACACTTTTTTATATGGTTATAAAACTTAATTTTATGTTGATTTTTAAATTTACTAATTATGAGAACCTTTATTTTATTTTTGAGTGCAATTTTACTCACTACTTTTGAAGTCGATGCGCAAGTAGAGTACAAAATTATTACCAGTGTAGAATCTATAGTTCCGGCTGGTTTGGGACGTTCGAGATTGGTCGCCTCAGAAGCTGAAAGAGATTATGAGGAATTTACATCAGATACTGAAGAAGAAAAACGAAACAAAACTAAAAGAAGTGAGATTAGAGTTAAAGAGTTTGAAGAAACCAAACTACTCAACTTTTTTAATCTAGGCGGCATTAGATTTCAAAATATTGTGGCTAACGATGTGGTTATATCCTCAAAACTTACTGCAATGGCTGAAGAAGGTTGGGAATTAGCATTTGTAACCAGCGCCGTTGAGAGCGATGCCGGAAAAGACGACGGCAATGGCATATTTGTTACCAGATATATCTTTAAACGAAACAAACAATAAATTAAAAAGGGTTGAAATTTCAACCCTTTTTAATTATCCATTAATTATTTTCTCCTGGTGGTTGATAGACTCTTGGTGAATGGCCTTAAATAATTTTAGAATAAATTCTTCACTTAAGCCTTTCTCGTTACCTTCTAAAACCATTTTGCCGAGTATTTCATTCCAACGCTTACTTTGTAACACGGCTACGTTCTTTTGTTTTTTAAGCGAACCTATGCCATCGGCTACTTTCATACGTTTTCCTAGCAATTCTATGATTTGATTGTCAACAACATCAATTTGTGCTCTTAAATTATTTAAGCTCGCATTGTATTCTGTTTCTGGATCGAATTCTTTTCTGATTTTTAAATCCTTCATAATTTGCACCAAAGCTTCAGGCGTAACCTGCTGTGCTGCGTCGCTCCAAGCACTATCAGGATTATTATGAGTTTCTATCATTAATCCATCAAAATTTAAATCTAAAGCTGTTTGCGACACATCAAAAATCATATCGCGCTTACCTGTAATATGCGAAGGATCGTTAATCAATGGTAAGTCTGGAAATTTTGATTGCAATTCAATGGCTATTTGCCACTCGGGATTGTTTCGGTATTTTGATTTTTCGTAAGTTGAAAAACCCCTGTGAATAACTCCTAATTTTTTGATATTAGCAGATGATAAGCGTTCAATAGCACCTAGCCACAAAGGTAAATCTGGGTTAACCGGATTTTTAACCAACACTATTTTGTCGGTTCCTTTAAGCGCATCGGCAATTTCCTGAACTATAAACGGACTTACCGTAGAACGTGCTCCAATCCAAAGTAAATCTATGTCGTGTTCTAAAGCTAGCTCAACATGTGCACGGTTGGCTACTTCAGTGGCTGTTTTGAGTCCAGTTTCTGCCTTAACTTTTTGTAACCATTTTAAACCCAATGCACCAACGCCTTCAAACATACCAGGACGCGTACGAGGTTTCCAAATACCTGCACGGTAATAGTTTACATCGGTATCTTTTAGCTGGTGTGCTATGTTAAGTACTTGTTCTTCTGTTTCTGCGCTACAAGGTCCTGCAATTACCAAAGGATGATCCAGTTTTAAATCGTCTAACCAAGTTCTAAGTTCTTTTTTGTTTTCCATAATTTTTGTTTAAAATTCCAACTTTCAAATTCCAAATTCCAATTTTTTAATTTTATTACTGACTATAGCTGGTATTTGTTTTTTGCATTTTGGAATTTGAAAGTTGGATTTTTTAATTAATTCCCTTTAATATTTCTTTTATTCGATTGGTGTTTTTCATTTCGTTAAAAACTGCTTCAAAATTATCAGTTTCTATATAGGCTTTGAATTCTTGTAAATTTTGAATGTATTCTTCAAGCGTTTCAACCACATTCTGCTTATTTTGCTTAAAAATTGGCGTCCACATTTCAGGCGAACTTTTGGCTAAACGTACCGTACTTTCAAAACCACTGCCCGCCATATCAAAAATATCACGTTCGTTTTTTTCTTTTTCAATTACTGTTTTACCGAGCATAAATGCGCTAATGTGAGACAAATGCGAAACATAGGCTATATGCTTGTCGTGTGCTTCGGGATTCATATACCTAATCCGCATTCCTATGTCTTTAAACAATTGCAATGCCGCTTCTTGTAATTTGAAAGCAGTTTTTTCAACTTCACAAATTATATTGGTTTTATTGGCATACAAGCCTTTAAAGGCAGCTTTCGGGCCTGAAAATTCTGTACCAGCAATAGGATGCGCGGCTAAAAAATTGCGACGCTTCGGATGGTTTTCAACCAGTTTACAAATATCGAATTTTGTAGATCCAGCGTCAAAAACTACGGCGTTATCGTTTACTTTGTTTAAAATTTCAGGGAGAATTTCTAATGTTTTATCAACAGGAATTGCCAACACCACAAAATCGGCGTTGCTAAGATCTTCTAAGGTTGCTTTTTCATCAATTACTCCCAAATCTAAAGCTTCTTGTAAATGATTTGGATTGATATCAATACCATAAATACGGATATTCTTATCCAAACTTTTAACGTCCAAAGCAAAACTTCCGCCAATTAAACCAACGCCTATGATATAAATATTTTTCATTTAATTCTTGCTATACATTCTCTAATGGCATCTTCATCAGCACAAAGCGAAAACCTGATATAGCCTTCGCCTTGGCTGCCAAAAATTGTTCCTGGGGCCACAAATATGTTGCTCTCCTTTAATAGCTTGTCTATAAATTCTTCAGATTTTTCAAAGGGTGGCAGCTTTGCCCATACAAACATCCCAACGGCATCTCTATCGAATGTGCAATTAAGTGCCGATGCCAACTCCCAAACCAATTCTCGACGTTGCTGATAAACACTATTCAAACTTGCAAACCAAAAATCGGAGCATTTAAGTGCTTCAATTGCACCTTTTTGAATACCATAAAACATGCCCGAATCCATATTGCTTTTTACTTTCAATATGCTTTCGATATATTTTGAATCGCCTAAAACCATGCCTACACGCCAGCCTGCCATATTAAAAGTTTTACTTAACGAATTCAACTCTAAACAAACTTCTTTAGCACCCGGATACTTTAAAATACTTTTTGGTGAAGGATTAAGCACAAAGCTATATGGGTTGTCGTTTACAATTAAAATATCGTGTTGTTTGCCAAAGGCAATTAAATCGTTGAACAGTTTGTGCGTAGCTTGTGCTCCCGTTGGCATATGCGGATAACTAACCCACATTAATTTTACTTTAGAAAGGTCTGTTTTACGTAAGGCTTCAATATCTGGTAACCAATTATTTTTCCACGATAAGTCGTAAAATTTAGGCACTGCTTCAATTAGTTTGGTAACAGATGCGTAGGTTGGATATCCAGGATTTGGAATGAGTACTTCATCGCCTTTGTTCAAAAATGCCATTGAAATATGCATAATTCCTTCTTTGCTTCCCATAAGTGGTAGCACTTCGGTAAGCGGACTTAAAGACACTTCATATTGCGCTTTGTAAAATTTGGTAATGGCCTCACGCAATTCTATTAAACCTTGATAGCTTTGATATTTGTGAGCATCCGGATGTGACATGCTATCGTTTATCGCATTAATTACTTGTTGTGGTGGTGCCAAATCGGGACTACCGATGCCCAAGTTTATAATTGGTTTTCCATTGGCTTTTAGCACAGCTACTTCTCTTAACTTTTTAGAAAAATAGTACTCTTCCACGGTTTGTAATCTATAGGACCGACTAATCATTGGCGTGCATTTTTATAAGTTCCCAATATTTTAAAATTCTCTGCCATAATGGTTAAAATTGATGAGGCTTTGTTGAAATTTTCCACTGCATCAAAAGTAACATCCACAAAAAAGGCGTATTTCCAAGGCGTTTCAATTTTTGGAAGCGATTGAATTTTTGTGAGGTTGAGTTTACAATCGCTCATGACATTTAAAATGGCCGCCAAACTACCGCGTTTGTGGTCCAGTTCGAACTTTAAAGACGCTTTGCTTAGTTGATTATCGGGTAACTCTTTTTTACTTGGTTTTACAATTACGAATCTGGTTTCGTTGTGCTGTATGCTTTGAATGCTTCGGGCTAAAATTTCAAGTTCAAATAATTCTGAAGCCAAAGTGCTGGCAATCGCGGCAACATTTTTTAATTTTTGTTTCTGAATGCGTTGCGCAACTTCAGCGGTGTCTTTATCTTCAATTAACTTGATATGAGGATGCAATTTAAAAAACTGTTTGCACTGCAATAACGCCATTGGATGCGAATAAACTTCTTGAATATCAGAAATTTTTTGAT